>NZ_CP007808.1 GCF_000219535.2 Brevibacillus laterosporus LMG 15441 | reverse complement strand
TTTCATTTTTTTCACAAGTAAATAATCGTCAAAACCCTTGACACTACTGATTTCTTCCGCTGTTTTCCTTCAAGTTTTGCGGTCTGATGTGTGACGTAAATCAAGTCTAATAAGGAAAACTCACTCCGCTCGCACAACCTCAAAACCTTTAAAAGATTAAAAACCATTTTACTACGAACAAATGTTTCCGCAAACCTCACAAAACCTAACTTTTAAAATTTTTAGTATTGCAGGTTTAAACCCTCCTTTGATAGACTGTACATAATTGAAAAGGGTAGTCTATTCCTAAAAATGGGTAGACTAAGCCCCTATATGTGGAGAAGAGTCACCCCGACCGCCAAGTCATTGAGGGTGGCTTTTCTTGTGTTATTAAGTCTAGCAAATGTTACCTATTTTTCAAACAGTCTTTCGTAGAAAATTCTCCTACTAAAATTTTTGGTAGGAGTTTTTTATTCTCTTAAACTCATATACCTCTCAGACCGCTCCTATTGCCTCTAAAATCGTTTCTTTTATTATACCATATACAAACTATCATTTCGAACTAAAAGACGCACCTTGCCCCTTTATAATCGTTCTAAGCATATAGTATAGACAGTAATAGATTTTCGCCAACTAGCTTTTTCTATTCTCCTGTAATAGTTTCTACCATGACCTACACTAGAGGAAATCGGTTCTAATAGGGCACGTCCAACTGTAACGCATTGTCAAGCGATAGAACCCGTGTGACAGCCTTTGACTTATGCCAAGTGTAGGTTCAATAAAAAGATGGCTGGTTGCACGAACCGAGCCACCTAGGGGTGGACTCTCTCGCACCTCAACATTCAGCACCTTAGCCAACCTTAGCTAATGCCTTTCATTCCAAATAGGAGGCCTCCGTCTGGATGATTGTAGCTTTGAAATAAACTTAAATTCCTGCTCTCTCCACAATATGAAAGAAGCCCGACCGCCCCCTAGAGGTTCGGTTCGGTCTTCCTCAGTGCATGCTATAGAAAGTATTCTTTACAGATTGATGTATGGTGCATGAGATTAAAGATTATTTAATAATCTATTTCTTTATCCCGTCCGCCTATGGAATAGTGATGTCACAATAAGTAAATTCTAGAATCCTTGTTTACCATGCAATTTCAGGATTTCTAGTTACTAGGTTTACTACTGGTTTTACTACTAGGTTTACTACCTATTTTTTAACAATAAGGGCGAACTGTTCTTATTATTTAGCATAAATTTATAGAGATATTGGAGCTAAAAAGCCCTTTGCCTGCAAGTAGTCTTTTGCTGGTAAGGGCTTTTTTACTTCCCCCCCTTCATGAAAACAACCCCTTGGACAAAACGAAGGAGCTTCACCGGTCTTTAGAGTCTCAGTCCATTATTTTGAGAGTGGGGGGCTATTAACCTTTCCAGAATTGATACCATTTCTTCCTTGGTTGTTCTTGTGCTACAGCCAATAACTTTTTGGTTTCCATTATCTCATTGAGAGACTGCATTAATCGTTCATCACGCAGTTTCAATGCGTTATCTATATATTCGTCTCGCTTTTGAAGTTGTTCAAGTAACGCTTGATTGAACGCTTTTTGCTGTTCCATGTATTCTTCCATCTTATCTATTATTTCTTGATAACGTTCATCAGAACGCTTTTTATCATGGGGAACGATACTCGTTTCTTTATGCGTTATCGGGTGATCTGAATACATAGTACATACGGCTTTTGATGCGTTCTCCATACTCATTTTTTTGCTTAAAAAATCCTTCATCGTTCGTAACGCTATCAAATCACGTTCACGGTAGGCACGTCGATCATGTTCATCACGAATGATGCAGTAACCATCCGCCTCTAAACGTAGTGACCATTTTCGTAGAGCACTTACTGATATACCTAGTAATTCAGCTACATCATTTGCCCAATAAGTCCGTTCAAAGCCATTCTCCATATCGTTCTCACCTCGCTGTACTAGCTTCTAGTGAGAATGAGTAAATCCTTTTGAATTCAGTATACTTTATATTTCATATCACATTCGATTCGTTCGGATTTTGGTAAAAAAACAGTGCGTGCAGCTGACGAATTCCTGGACTTTTTTTCTCAAAAACACGAATGATTTTTAGACCAGGATGTCGGACAACTTATCAAAAGACGAAAATAAAACGCCCGAATTGGAGTTCGGACGCTTGCTTACATAATAGCTATTATCGGGACTCGTTGTATTAGGCTTCTTTTCCTCTTACGGTTAAAGTTCCAGTGCTACTTTTAACTGATCCATCTACGGACACATTGTAATAAGCTATATTTGCATATATATCTTGACCAAAGGTGTAAGGATAGCTTTTTTTAGTACTTTCATTCCAATCACTATCAAATGTTTTATCTACAGTTCTTCCTAAATCACCGTCTGCATTAATAAGACCAAAACCAATTAAATTTGCTTTTATTCTATATTTTTTTGGGCTTCCTTTAGTCACAGTTAGTTTAAGGTCTCCGTCAACAGTATTGTGCCACAATCCAATTACCGCAGTTAATTCTCCCGAGAGTTTAGCACTTAAATCATCATTTTCGGCAGAACCTTTTATCTCAAATCTTCTTTCCATATCCCATACTGCTTGGGCTTTCATTTCATCGTTATTTTCTACTTTGATAGCATATTGTTTGATGAATTCTAGGTCGTCACCTTTGATTGCTTCTCCTATTTCATATTTGTCCCTAATTTCGGCAAATCTTTTATCAATTTTGTTCTGATTATCTTCTGATGCATTTACGCTAGTAACTTCCTTAGCCGACGTATAATCAGGAGTAAATCCTATTACAGATGCAAATAGTGCCATAGACAATACAGGAACCCAAAATTTTCTCATAAATATCAAATCTCCCTTTTTCGTAAATTGTTTAATTATTTCTTTTGTGACATAATTAGGAAAATATCAGACGATTATTGGAGGTTCTTATATATGGGTGGAATTGGTCCAACTTATTTCCTTTTAGGTCTAGTAGTTCTAGTATTAGTGTTCCTTATAACAAGACTGGTCTTAAAAAACAGAAATAAAAAATAAGTATCCTAAAGGAGACAAGGTAATTCAATAAGAATTGCCTTATTATCGCTCCTTATTCAATAGTTTTTTTGTTTCCAAAACAACGTTTCTGGCTCTGGCTTTCAGTTCCAGACGGCGTGCAAACCATTGACATCTTAGCTTTTGTTTTCTGATTCTTCTTGCATGCTCACTGTCTCGATCGGAGTCACCCCATACCAACATAGTGAAACCTCCTAGTTGTCCATGAAAAGCTGAAAAACGGCTTGATTTTACTCTAAATGGTTTTCCGTACAGCCTATTCACATCAACTCTTATTTCGTAAATTGAATCTTTTGAGTTGCAACAATGCAGTCATCTAGTTGCTTGCTTATTTCCAATACGGCTGGACTGGTGAAAGAACCTTCTTGAAAAAATAACTGTACTAACTTCTCTCGTAAGGCTTCGGTTTTACGTTGTAAATCGCAATCATTCTGTGATAAAGTGATGGCACAACTCTGTAGGTTGGACATTCCTTTTCTGTAGGTTAAAGGGATGTCCTTTTTCATGTTGTCATAAGCATTGTTTTCGATTTCAACCCCCCTCCTCCAATTCCATAATTTTACTAATCTAAATGTACATCAAAACCCCAAAAATCCCATATTGAGAAAAAATTGGGTTAAATAAAAAAAGCACCTAAAAAGGTGCTTTGAAGAGATGTATTATCCTCCCATTCCATGACCATACTGAACGACCAAATTACTAAACATCCCCAAAGCTAACACCACTGAAAATAATTTCCCTTTCATTCCCTTCATCCTCCTTCAAAACATCCTGATAAGTTTTCTTTTGTTCTTCTGTAGCATATTCCAAATAGTCCCAAAATAATGCAGTACAACTTTTAAACTTATCGAAATCTTTTATTGAATCAGTTAGAATCAGGCAATTTAATACAGAATCTAAGGCACTCTTAAATTCCTTCTTTCTCACCAAATATAAAGCTAATTGATATCTAAAATGAATAAGTTCACTTACTTTAATAGCATCATCTAACGGAATAATTTTCTCAAAAGAATTTATATTTTCCGAAAAATGATCTAAAACGTAATCAACAAAAAATTTATGCTGATTAGCTGACTTTAAAATTGTCATTAAAGCTGAAAGTATTTCATCTGGGTGATCGTCAAGAAACTGAACATAACTAGGGAGAATTTCAGCTTTTCCCATAAGTATATCCAAGGTAAAATAATTTGCTGTTGCCCATAAGTTAAACTTTTCTATCTCTATACGTCCGAGTTCATCTTGAAGCTCAAACCAACTTAAATCAGCATATCCATTCACATATTCCCATGCCTTTTCATATAGTTCCTGATTTTCTAACGCTATACCTTTTATAAGAAATCCACGACCATAATAAACAACTAAATGTCGTTCCGTTTCAAACTTCTCATTCTTGCTATTCTCTAACTTATGTAACTTATTTTCATAAACCAAAGTAGCTAATTCTCTTAGCTCATCGGCATATTTTTCAACCAATTTCCATTTTCGAAGAGTATAACAAGTATTGGCTAAATGCAGTAAAGCATCCAATTGATAGTTTACTGGTAACCTCTCACGATAAGGCGAAAACCGAATAACAGCTTCCCAATTCTCTTCAGAATTACTCCCTAATAATGCTCTAAATAACCTATATTGGCTTAAAATAAACCGTTCTGAATAGTTGTCTTTCTCGTTGTCGACTACAGTTTTGTATAGAATTGCTGACTCTCTTTGTCTACCAGATTGAAATAATTGCTCAGCTACCGAAAAGATAATCTCTATACTTTTGGGAACTTCTAATAGCCTAGAAACAGCTAACTCAATGCAATCGCATCTACCAATTTCTGCACAGCGTATTAGATAAGGAATTAGCCTTGGTTTAGACGCCCTTTTTTCGGTAATACACTCATCTACATATAAATCGTACATCCATCCTGACTCACAATTAAATGCTTCAGCAAATGCATCTAATTGTTTAATTGTAATAGCCCTACGCTCGAGTAGAATTTCACTGATGTGCCCAACTTTGATACCAGAGAGTTCACTCAGCCGTGTCATCGTGCAATTTTTATCTTGCATACATTTCTCGATTTCCGCACGTATTGACTTCTTTATTTCAAACACCCCATAATCCCCCTTATTTAACAAAATAATGGCAATTTTAGTATATTTTATACTTTAAGGGACTTTATTACTAGTGTTATTGAGTTGAGTTGTTTGAGTTTGTTTTGTAAATGTAGTACAGCGTTACCATTGAAAAATTTATTTGGGGAACTTTTTTTATAGCAGACTGTTAGACGGTCTAGGGATAGCATTGTAGAGGTTTTTACACCCCCCCTCCCTTTCTTATTACTTCCCTTCCGACAGCTCTCATATTGGCTTTCTGGAGAATCGTAACCAATGCAGGATAAGGAACGTTACCATTCCCGCCCACAAATTGTAGGCAAAGCCTACTAGACCAACTATTTAAATGGTCACATGAGATGACACAGATAAACCTAAATCTCAAAACCATGGACACATACACAAGATGAATTAAATAGATACAGCATTTATAAAGGTCACGCAGATCCGCTCGACCTACTAGATAAAAACAGTAAAAAGACCTGCACTCATTCCTCTCACAAGGAAATAGATACAGGTCTTTTAGTTTGTACATCGCTCTATTAATCTAGCTTATTCACTTCTAGGCAGACAAATGCCTGGGCGTTCGTATCGTAAAGTTGTGTTTTAAGGTGTGGCTCTGGAAGTGTCCCAGCTCAAAACACAACTGACATATGCCTTTTAGATGTAAACCATCCCCCATCGAAATAGTATCGTAAACGCATCGTAAAACCCCAGTTAAATAGAGTATTATTCTATTAATCTGGTTTGTGAACTGTACTGTTTACAAGACTTTTTTCATGCAAAAATTGTATCGTCCTATAACAAAAGTGGCTGTTTACATGTGTTCAAACAGGGTTTGGGAGAAGCCCAAAAAATCGCAAATTGAAAACCGCTGCGGTTAACATTTGCGAATCTTGCTATTCAATAAAACTCCTGATTCAGAGTATATTTTCCCATGCTGTACGTTAATTTAGGCACAATTTGTCTTATAAGATTCTTATAAGATTTCATAAAAAAACAAAAAAAGACAGGTTTTACCCTGTCTAAACTAAGCAAAATTAGATATAATAAGCAATAACATTTTGTGTGCTTAGTTTAATCTAAACTCGTCGTTGGGTGTCAGATTAAACTCTATATCTATAATATTACCGTAGTGTTCACTGGTGTAGGAGCTAGTGAACACTCTTTTTTTGTCTTCTACATTGGTATCTACATTCAAACTATTCTTTCTTAAAAATTGTGCTATCTCCCAAGGGTTCGTTAACACCACTGGTTTTATCATGTTCATACTTGTCGTGTAGCATTTCTTGTTTATCATTCGGATATCTGCTTCTGCTTTCATCATGTACTTTGAAATGTACGCTCCTACGTTGTCCACTCGATCTATGTCGTTAATCTTCACAAACCCATGGCCCCATATTTCTCTAAGCTTCTTTTTAGGAATGTACGGCAAATTTGACATCATGTGATAGTGTACAGCTCCACGCTCTTGAAACTCTATTACGACTATGTATCTAAATTTTCCGTACCTGCGTCTCATTCGCTGTATAAACTGCTTAAAATCCTTCTGTGCTGTCTCTACATCCGTCATGTTTTCCTCATATGTAAGGGTGATAAATTTGGAATGTCGATCAAAATTGGCATTAACCAGATTGATTACTTCCCGTCTCGCTCGCTTATTCGATCTAGCTCTACTGTCTAAGGACTTGTCCAACATTTTGTCCCGCTCATTGTCTATAGCTTTATCTAGATCGGAAACCATTTCTTCTGTTAACGTCTCTTCTTCTACTTCCAGCACTTGTCTATGTCTAGTAAATCCACTGTAAACAGGTTTTTCGTATCTACGTAAACGGATGATATCACCTGCTATCACCAGTCGCATATTAGAGCATTTATGCTTGGTCATTATTCAATTTTCACCTTCTCCTTTTTGCCTATTTTTCTGTCCCCTTTTTG
>NZ_CP007807.1 GCF_000219535.2 Brevibacillus laterosporus LMG 15441 | reverse complement strand
TGATCTTACCCCTGTCAAGTAGACAACTTTAAACAAGCCCCATCTAGGCAGCCTGAGTTCGGTATTCTATCGGACTCAGGTTTTTTAATCGAGATTGAAACCGTTGCTGATTATAGAAATTAATGTAACCGTGGAGAGCTTCTTCCACTTCTTTATCTGTTTGAAACGAATGAAGATACAAACACTCTGTTTTTAAATGCCCAAAGAATCCCTCAATACAGGCGTTATCTAAACAGTTACCTTTTCTAGACATACTTGCTACGATTTTATATTTCTGAAGGAACTGGTTATACTGCTTTGAGGTGTACTGATATCCTTGATCACTGTGTAGGAGGACTCCGTTTACATCCCGCTTTTTAAGCGCTAATTTTACGGTATCCATTACAAGCTGTAAATCATTACGTTTGCTTGTTTTGTAGGCAACAACTTCGTTGTTATACATGTCGTATATGACCGACAGATAAAGACGGCGACCATTAAATAGTATGTAGGTAATATCTGTAGCCCATTTCTCATTTGGCCGTGAGGCGTAAAAATTTCGATTCAGCTTGTTTTCGGAGATAACAACCTTCTCTTTGCGCCCAAAGAATTTTCGTTTTTTACGGATTAGCGCTTGTATCCCAAGTTCCTTCATGATGCGATACACACGTTTATGATTGACTTTTAGTCCGTACCTTCTAAATAACCACACTTTTATTCGGGGATACCCGTAAATGCCTTTGACCTCTTGATAACACTCCATGATCATTCCTCTTAATTTTTCATTTACCAATTGTTTTGAGGTGGGGTGTTTCTCATGAGAAAGCCACTTGTAAAAACCACTACGAGATACTTTCGTAATTTTACACAATAAAGTAATAGAATACTTTTTAGACAATTCTTTAATAAGCTCGAAAAAACAGCGTTTATCTTTCGGTTTCACCTCTTTTCTAGACCTAGCCACTTTTTTAAGAATTCGTTCTCTGCACGTAATCGAACTATCTCTTCCTCCGTACTCTCTGGCCTTGTTCGTGGTCTTCCTCTAAGAGGATTTTTTGTTCTCCCGCGTTTTTCATCTAGTCCCTGTATACCTTCCTTTCTATAATGATCAACCCATCTTCTTAAAATAGAAGGGTCACTAATGCCGAGATCCCTTGTAAGTGTTTTGTACCCTTGTTCACCGCTCAAATAAAGCTGTACGGCTTTTAGCTTAAAATTCTTTGAATATGTTTTTCTAATTTTCCCCATAAAAAATTCCCCTCCTAGTTAATACAGTAAGGGGTCTTGCTTCTTACTGTCTACTAAAAGGGGATAATATCAGATTTGGGAGTCTGTTCTTTTATTTCTTTACCCCAAGCGCTACGGTTTCATTTCTAACAAATCCGTCGCCGGAGTATCTATGGCTAATTTTAGCCTGATAATGCTGTCCTTGGACAAGATGTTCGACAATCTCTTTCGCATCCTCAGGCTGAACATTTTGATACCAAACTCCATCTGGATACACAATCAAGACACAGGCATCCTCACAGCGTCCATTACATCTGGTCCGGGTTGTATGAATCTGTTCATCTGCTCGCTGCCGGGCTATTTCCTGACGAATCGCCACAGTGACTTCTTCGCCACCTTTTCGCATGCAGCTACCACCATTACATAGCAGGATATGGTGCTTTGTTTTCGATAAATCCCATGTTGCCATAACCTTCCCCCTTCTAGTTTCCCCTTATTGTATCAGCATTTCACTGAAAATGATTTCTTATTGAAATGTTTTGGAGAGTTTGAGCACATCCTTACCGTTTCTTTTTTGGTACATATATGTACAGAACAGATTAATATGCCATATCTTTGTAAGCAAAAATGGAGAACTGGGTAGATAGTGGATTATTGATTCTGTTTTCCTACAATACCTGAATGTAATCAGATGAATTGAATTGGTTTTATCAAAACTGTAAGGAGCTGTTAACATACTAAAAAAACCGTCAGAAGAATCTGACGGTCTTAAGCTTTATCATTCACGAGACACTAGCATAAAATTATTAATAAACCCATTCTCCTGTAAAAAGACAGGTTCTATTTTTTTCGTAGCAAAATCGTAATAATAAATCCCGCGCCCCTTGTTAACATCTTGTTTTGAAGTACTGCCCAGATAATAAATACCCTTAGCGTCATGGGAAAGATAGACATCACTTCTAGACGAAATGGGGAGATCTAACTTCCTTCTTTCACCAGTCTTACTTTCCACCAGACTATATTCGATAGGACCCCAAATGCTTTCGCAAGTACGTTTCGGACATTAACCCATTTTTGTGTTCAGGATAATCAATTCTACAGCTGCCCCCATATCATAACTATCATGGTTAGAAAGGAGATGGGTTTATGGACCCAATTGAACACCATCGGAGGAGAATGCACCATCATTTAAGGCATGCCGATCACTTTCGCTCTTTAAGTATGATGCATCGGCATCACCCGGCCAGGCGTCACGAGTTTGCTCACAGAGAGCATTTCCATCGCATGAGAGCGCATCACCATAGAATGATGATGCATCACCATAAGAGAATGATGCATTCACATCACTAATAATTGCACCAAAAGCTATCTGATTGGGAATCGTTGTTGATTTAATACTATCTATTATCGTGTGATTATTTATGATTCCTTTTGAATTTTTACCTCTAGTTGTTGACGGATTTGCTCAACAATGCGTCAACAACTAACCTTTATATTCATTTATGTGTCTTGAAAGTTGTTTTTGTAAAAGAAAAAGTCGTTTCCTAAATGTAAAGGAGACAACTTTCTTGATTAAATGATATATCAACCTACTCCATCCTTCACAAATATCCATCCAAAATTATTGTAAATAACTACTCCTTCTTTTTTTGTTTTGCTCCTCAAGCAAATCTACTACCTTTTGCAACATTTTTATGGTTTCATCGTGTTTTTTATCAAATTTACGAGAAAAAAACCTATATATCCACACAATTACGAATACGATCAGAAACAAAAAAAATAATTGATATAATGAAGAGATAATACTAAATTCCAACGAAAACAACCTCCTTTTTAATATGTTCCATAAATGTTTGTTTATATAAAACTTTATGATGAAACAATCTTACGCAGGAATTATACCAAATAGAGGGATAATTATAAATGTAACGCCTAGTTTAGCATTTTAAAATGTACAGTAGCTTCTTTGGGGGTAAACTGACGTCGTAATCGTATCTATTGAATGAGAAAACAGGTTACGTACCACCTTTTTAAACGTATAGTCTCGTTTCGGGTCAATTTCCTTACGTGCTTGTATGGCTTTGTTGGGAGTTGTCTGATCGATTTCACTTACTTGTAATTTCACATCAGCAGAGACAAGCTGCTTTGTCTTCTTATCAATAATGACTGTAGCTCGCTTTGAGCCTTCCATAGTGATGGCTTCTTGCTCTCCTTCTTCAAAGGAGCTAGTAGCTTGAATTATCCCTATATTATTTCCATGAAAAAAGCTGTCACAATAGAATGTGACAGCTTTTTTCGAGAGATGATTTTGTCTGTATCTTTTCGGTTATTCTTACTTTTGGATCGTTACCTTACTTCCATCCTTCAACAGTGTCTGTCCTTTTACGACGACTTGTTGATCTGCCTTAATTCCTGTCAGGATTTCGATGGATTCGCTAGAGCCTTCTCCTGTGGTTACCGCGACTTGCTTTGCTATCTCGCCTTCTACGATGTAAACATACTGCTTCCCATCGCGATCGAACACGGCCTTGCGAGGAACAACTACCTTTTCCTGTCCTTTTCCTTGTTGCCCTACTAGATTCATGTTCACAACCATATCTGCTTTCAGCTCGTTGTTTGGATTAGGGATTGATATTTCGATGGGATAGGCTTTGAGCTGTTGATCCATCACCGGGCTGACAGCCGTTACTTTAGCTGTCATTTCTTTTCCCAATGCCGTGATATTCACTTTTACCTCATCGCCAACCTTCACCTGTGAAATATCCTGTTCAGATAAATTAGCCTTCACAACAAGTGGGTTGGTATTAACTAATGTGACAATAGGGCTTTGTGGAGAAGCCACCTGTCCAACCGCTCCATTCACACTTGAAATGTACCCGCTGAAAGGAGCTTTTACTACTGCATTCCCCAGTTGTGTCCGAGCATTTTCCAAGCTCACAGCCGCTTGCTTAACAGAAGCCTCTGATACACCTACTGCTGACATTTGTGTGGCAGCTTTCAGGCCTTCCTGTGCATTGGCAACCGCTGTTCTTGCATTAGCAAGCTGTGTATTTGCTTGTTCATATTGTTGTAGAGCAATTGCGCCTTGATTAAATAGCGTTTGCATCCGCTGTTGATTTCGTTCTGCATCCTGTAGGGCTGTTTGGGCTTGGCTCAAGCTATTCTTCGCTTGTTCAAGACCTTGACTGGAGCTATTGCCTGCTTGATTTAAATTCGCCTTAGCTACCTGATAAGCCGCTTCTGCCTGTTTGATCGAATTGATCACATCTTGTTCATCTACACTAAACAAAGTTTCTCCTTGTTTTACATATTGTCCTAAACGAACAGGTAAGGAGGTGATTTTCCCAGACAATTTTGGACTTAACTGCACATCCTGACTAGGCGCTAATTTAGCCGTAAAGCCTGCACTAGAGGAAACTGTCCCTAGCTTAGACATTTCAATCTGAACCGGTGTTACGCTCTCTGTCTGTTCTGTCGGAGTATTCTCTGCCGCTTGATTCGAACACCCCGCTACCAAGAACAGGGCGGATGCTGCTACTAGAATCATTTTTTTATTCATCGTTGTTTTTGCTTTCAATTTCATTTCCCCCTCCTCTATCTCTTCGCCTTTACGACTGCGCTACCGCAATAGCTGCTTGTTGTTTCTTTAGTCGCTTTTGTTCTTTCTTGTGTTTACGTTTAGAAGACCAATCATCGAACCAAGTATACACGACTGGAACCAACACTAGGGTAATGAGCGTAGCAAAGCTTAATCCGAAAATAACTGTGATCGCCATCGGAGCTTGAGATTCACTACCAGAGCCTGTGGCAAAAGCTAATGGACCAATTGCTAGAATGGTAGTCAATGTCGTCATGAGAATGGGACGCAAGCGTACAGGCCCTGCTTCCAAAATCGCATCCCTTACACTCATACCTTTGTCTCGCAATTGATTTGCATAATCTATTAATACGATGGCGTTATTAACGACCAAACCAATCAGCAGAATATATCCAATGAACACGGACACACTGATCGAGGTATTGGTAAACAACAGGCCAAGCATAACCCCTGCAAAGGTAGGCGGGATAGAGAACATGATAATAAACGGCGTATATAAGGATTCAAATTGGGCCGCCATTACCATATAAAGTAGGACGACTGACAAAATAACAGCCAATCCAAGACTACTAAAGGACTCCATCATATCTTTACTCTCTCCGCCGTACTCAATTTTATAGCCATCTGGCAGGGAGAGCTTGTCTAGCTTCGTTTGTACATCCGTAGTGACTGAGTTCAGATCACGTCCTGCTAAATCACCTGTGATTTTTACTTCACGAGTCTGATTCGAGCGATTAATCGTTAGCGGTGCCTCTACTTTTGTCACCTCTGCAACAGAAGACAACGCTACCTGTGCGCCACCTGGTGCAGTTATGCGCAAGCTATTCAAGTAATTCGTATCTTCCTGATACTGCTCGGGCCATTTTAATTGCACATTGATTTCATCATCACCCGTGCGATACTTTGTCACCGTCTGTCCGTTAAATGCTGTACCCACAGCCGTTAAAATCTGTCCAGAGCTTAGCCCATACATACTTGCTTTCTCTGCATCGATTTTCACTTCAAATTCATGCTGCGTATCATCTAAGGTGGTCACCACATTACTGGTTCCCGGGACACTGATTACCTCTTGCTTAATAATCCCGCTCACATCTTTTAGAACCTCGATATCATCACCGCGTAAGGTAATCTGTAAAGGCGATCCTGTGGACATACCAGCAGATTGTTCTTTCACCTTAATTTCAGCACCCGCAATTGATGCTACCTGCTTACGCAAATCTGCCATTATCTCCGGAGTGGAGCGTTTACGATCCTTTACGTCGACCAGTTTTAAATCAACGGTTGCTTTATTAGAGGTAGAGGTAGCCACGGCCGCTGAACCACCGCTACCAATCGAGGTGCTCAGAATATCCAGCTCCGGTACTTGCGCCGCTATCTTTTCCACTTGTTGGGCTACCTTCTTTGTTTCTTCCAAAACACTACCGTTAGGCATCTTAATATCAATTGTAACTTGTCCCTGATCCATCGATGGCATAAACTCTGCCCCAACCAATGGAGTCAGCGCTACAGAACCTATCATCATGGCAACCGTAACAATCGCTACTGTTTTCCGGTGATTCAGCGAAAAATCTAACAGCCTTTTATAGCCTTTTTCTACCTTGTGAAATCCAATATTGAACCAGATTACCGGGTTCATTCCACGATATCCTTCCCGATTGTTATGCTCTGGTACTTTTTTGAGTATCCGTGAGCTTAACATTGGTACTAGGATAATGGAAAAGACCAAAGCGGCAATGTGAGAATACACAACGGTTAGAGCTAAGGGTCTAAAAATTTCTGCTGCAATACCATCAACTAGTGCAATTGGCAGGAATACACATATCTGCGCCAAAGCAGAAGCCATTACAGCAGTACCCACTTCCTTGGAACCATCTAACGCAGCTTCTACCATGCCTTTCCCTTTTTCCCTTTGTCGGAAAATGTTCTCCAGCATTACGACCGCGAAGTCAACCAGTGAACCCAGTCCGAGTGTCAGCCCTGATAGGGAAATCAGATTGATCGTTTGGCCGGTCGCATACATCAGCAAAAAGGTGGAGATGATCGAGATGGGTAGCACGATGATCGCAACAATCATTGATTGGAAGCTACCTAAGAAGAAGAACAAAATAATAATCCCAAACAATCCACCGAACAAGGCATGCTCTGCTGTGGTGTAGATTGAATCTTTAATAAACGTGGACGAATCCAGCGTAGTTGTTAGTTGTAACTGGGAAGGTAAGGTCTTCTTAATCTCTTTCAATTCCTGACTTACAGCATCCGCTACCTGAATGGTATTTCCACCAGATGCCTTTGTAATGGTAATGCCTAAGCTTGGTTTCCCATTAACGTAACTGAACTGATTGATTTTCGCCGTAGTATCGTTGATGGTAGCAATATCTTGCAGGCGAAGGGAGCCATTTCCCATGCGAATAGGTGTTAGTCCGATTTTAGCTACACTATCGTACTCACCCTGAACTCGAATGTTATATTTGCCATCTCCTTCACGTACGGCACCACCTGAACCGGACAGGTTGTTGCTGGCAATCGCCTGCTGAATTTGGTCGATGGTTAATCCATACGACGAAATTTTAGCAGGGTCGAGCACCACATCCACCACGCGATCCTGACCACCGACCAGATTTACTCCAGCTACACCATCAATTCTTTCTAAGCGGTTTTGAATGGAGTCCTCTGCTATCTTCTTCAATTGATTGACATCATCCTCGCCTGTTAGGGCAAATGTCATAATCGGCGTGCTATTCGGATCAATCCGCAGAACCTGTGGAGATTTCGCTGAGGATGGGAGCAGTTGTCGCACTCGATCAACCTTCTCCCGCAATTCCAATGTAGCTTGATCTAAATCGGTCCCCCAATTAAAGCTGAGAATAACCTGTGATGCTCCTTGAATCGAAATAGATGATACTTCCTTTAAATTAGCAACAGTTCCTACTGCACTTTCTATCGGTTTCGTTACTAGCTTCTCTACCTCGCTCGGCGCCGCGCCATCCACAGATGTCACGACAACGGCAACTGGAAAATTCAGCTCTGGATACAAATCAATAGCCAATTTCGGCAGAGAAACGATTCCAAAAATCATGACTGCCAGGGTCAACATGATAATGAGAACAGGTCGTTTGACCGACACTTCAGATATATTCACTCTTTTTCACCTCACCAATGTCTTAACTCGTTATTCTTTTTTTGGTTGTATACATTTCTTGCAAGACATGGAGGGATGAAATCATCTGAGTCGTCTGTTGCTCAAACGTCTCCATTTCCGCTTGGCGTCCCGCGAATTCATTCGCATGATCGAATCGTGGGGACATCGCAACCCAAACCAATCGTTTATCCTTTTTATCCTTGAGCCTTATGACGATGTTATCTCGTTCTAGGCGATCAATTAATCCAGATACCGTACTGTACGAAAGACTAACAGCCTTGCTGATTTCCCCAATGGTTTTCGGGTCGTGCACAATTTGCTCCAGAATCAGCACTTGCTGCCAGGTGATATCTTTGCTTTCGAGTTCTTCACGTGTGATCCATGTAAAAAGGGCACTCGCTTCTTTGAGAAGCTTCGCCATGGTAATCAACTCTTCCATCCAAGCCACCTCCTGCCGTTAATCAATTGTTCGCGATACGAAATGTCACAAGTTTCATTGTAGCGGCAAGTTGAAATAGGCAAATCTACCGAAGGATGGAAAACCGTAGCACTGGCTCGTCTATCTAGAGATAGATGACACCCCGTGCTACAATAGAATATGAACAAACGATCGAAAAATTTGAAGAAGGGTGGGCTATTCTTTGATTGATAACATAACTAAGGCCCTCCGCAAACGACTCTTATTGGTCTGGTTCTTAGCCTTATCTCTTTTGACATGGCTACCAAACTCCTATAATCATGAATCACCTATACAATTTGTGTTTTCCGTATTACTGTTCTGTGGGTATTTGATCTTATTTTGGACCTCCTCTATTCAACTGCCCTCCATAAAAATGACTGTCATTCTTTTACTAGTCGGGGGCGTTACCCTATTTAAAGGCATTTATCTGGGTCCTGAGGGGTTTGGCATGATCATCCTGCTTGGGATTATCATCGGCCTGCGCATCGATAAAAAATATTCGTTACCATTAGCCACCTTTTTTGGAGTGGTTACCTGTGTATTACTCATCTGGATCACTCATAGCTACACCACGCATGTTGCTCCTTTTTTACTTTCCTTTATTGGGTGTTATCTGGGTGCACGCGGGTATCGTTCCCACCATGAAGCGTATCAATTAAATCAACAGCATTTAAAAGAATTGCAAATCGCACATACAAAACTACAGGATGCACATAATGAATTGCAGGAAATGACTGTAAATACATTGCAAGTAGCCGTGTTGGAGGAACGAAATCGAATCGCGCGTGATATTCATGACTCGTTAGGTCACAGTCTTACCTCTCTCATCGTGCAGCTACATGCGCTTACCTATATGCTGAAGTCTGGACCAAATGATGCACAGACGGCGGTCAACAATATGTTGGATGTAGCGAAGCAAAGCTTGGAGGATATCCGCGGCTCCGTTCATACCCTTGCAGTCGACAAGCGGACGTTTGGCTTAACGCCATTACAAGCTCTTTTGTCGCAAACAGAGAAAAATACGGACCTGTCCTGTACGTTTGTCACGAATGAGGAAGAGATCGATTTAACAAACGAGGTAACGATTGTTTTTTATCGAATTCTACAAGAAGCGATTACGAATACATTGCGTCATTCCAATGCCACCGCCATGTGGGTTGAAATTAGTAAGATAGCTGATTCCATCGTTTTATCCATTCACGACAACGGCCAAAATCGTTCTCAGGAAGGGGTTGAACCTGGTTTTGGTTTATCTGGCATGAGAGAACGTATCACGAAAGTAAACGGAACGCTGAAATATCAGATGAGGGAACCATTTGGCTTTGAAATTACTGCAACAATTCCTTACCATCATTCATCTTTAGAAGGGAACACATAGCTGCTATGGTAGATCATAAACATCAAAAGATTCGAGTCATGCTGGCAGACGATCAAAAGATGATCAGACAGGGTCTTGGGTATGTCATTAATGTTCAAGAGGATATGGAGGTAATTGGAGAAGCGGCGGATGGAGAAGAGATTATCAATCTAGCTTGCGAGCTGAGGCCTGATGTCATTCTCATGGACGTACAAATGCCCAAGTGTACAGGTATTGAAGCGACACGCGAAATTGTAAAACATGTACCGAAAGTGAAGGTTCTCATATTAACGACATTCGATAACCATGATTACGTTGTGGATGGCATTCTAGCAGGTGCGGTTGGTTATATGCTAAAGGATGCTGATTCCAAGGAGATGCTAGACTTAATTCGCCGTGCTTACAATGGGGAAGCTTCTTTTCACACAGCAACGGCTGCTAAGGCATTAGCTGAGGTATTAAAGAAACAAAAATCGGAAACGACCGCCATACCTCATGCTGACAAACCACAGGAAGCTTTTTCGCAAGAGAATCATCTCGTACTGCTAGATGAACTTACAGAACGAGAACAGGATGTGTTGCAGCAATTAGCGTTTGGCTTTCGCAATGATCAAATCGCTCAAAATCTCTTTATCTCGGAAGGCACGGTAAAATCCCATGTCCATCGCATTTTACAAAAGCTAAATGTCGATGATCGGACACAGGCAGTAGTCCTAGCGCTACGGCATAAATTGGTAAAGTAAATTCTATCTAGAGATAGATGACAAGTGCCCTGATGTTAGAAATGTGAAAAGGACGGAGCCGCAATGGTTCCCGTCCTTTTTTATCTGTGTAACATTTTATTTTGCAACACGCAAAAATTACTGAATACGTAATGCTGCTGGAGACTGCTCTACATGAGAGAGCTTCATAAGCAATACGAAGGCAATCACGATAAAGCCCCCAATCATTCCAACAACTCCGGCCCATCCAAATAACGACCAGAACAAACCACCAAACGTCCCACCTAAACTCGATCCAGCATAATAGAAGAATAGGTACAAGGAGGAAGCCTGTGCTTTATCATGAGTAGCTAATCTACCTACCCAGCTGCTGGCGATCGAATGCCCGCCAAAAAAGCCAAATGTAAAGATGGCAATTCCCGCAATTTTACTAAATAAATGAGGCTCCAATGTAAGTCCAATGCCCCCAAACATAATAACTAAAGACATCCACAGCATTTTAGCGCGCCCAAGTCTGTCTGCCATCTTGCCCATCCAAGTAGAGCTAAACGTACCGACTAAATACACAATAAAAATCCAGCCAACGATTGTTTGCGAAAGGGAATATGGCGGCTCAACCAACTGATAGCCGATGTAATTATATAACGTCACAAAGCTGCCCATTAGCAGAAAGCCAAGTCCATATAAATAAAGCAAGCGTTGGTCCGTACAATGGCTCCAGAGTGATTTTGCTAATGTCTTTACTTCTAGTTTGCGCGGTGAAAAATGTCTGGAGGGTGGAAGCATAATCCAGAACAAAATCGTGCACAAGAGGCTCAACACACCAATTCCAATCAGAGCCACATGCCAGTTAAACAAATCGGTTAGCGTCCCTGTGATGATTCGTCCGCCCATTCCACCAATCGAATTTCCGCTTATATATAGCCCCATTGCTACGCCTAAGCTATTTTTGTCAATTTCTTCACCCAGATAAGCCATGGCAATAGCCGGTAACCCAGCGAGAACCATTCCGACCAGTATTCGAATGCCAAGTAATATTTGAAATTGATAGCTAAATGCCGTACACACTGCCAACAACGAAGCTCCAATCAAGGAAACAATCATAATCGGTTTGCGTCCCCACGCCTCTGACAATGAACCGAGAAATAACAAACTTATGGCTAAAGCCATCGTGGTTACAGATAAGGAAAGACTGGCCAGCGTTGGAGAAACCTGAAATTCCTTCGTGAATTCAGGTAACAAAGGCTGTGTGCAGTACAGAATAGCAAATGTATTTAACCCTCCTGCAAACAACGCTATGTTGGTTCTGCGAAATGCGCTTGACCCTTGCTTGATATAACTCATGGTGTAAATCCTCTCTCTTTATTATTCAGTTAGAAAACGTAGCTATGGGTTCCGTTAATGTCTTAAACAGATTAGATATAATGTTCCTTTACAAATGAGATGAACCTTCTTGCAACAGGAGACAAATAACGCTTTTCTTTCCATGCGAGTCCAATGGTTCGTTCACAGCCTGGATCTAGCACACGTAAGAGTGATACCTTCGATTTATCCAGCACGTTTACATCTGGAACAAGACTTACTCCCAATTTAACGGCCACCAGACCAGCTATTGTAGCAATCTCCTCTCCTTCAAAGGTGATAGCGGGAGTAAAGCCAGCTTGCTTACAAAGCGTATCGGTCAAGGTTCGCAGACCATACCCCTGCTTGAAGGAAATAAAAGGTTCATTGGCAATCTCCTTTAGCTCGATCTGTGTCCGATTTGCCAAAGGATGCGTCTTGGAAACAATGAGAAACAGCTCCTCTGTAATTAAAGGCTCCCAATGCACCTCATCTATTGGCTCTAACATGGAAAACAGGGCAATATCAATTAAACCCGTTTTGAGCTGTTCTACAATCTGATCCATGGATGCTTGATGTAAATGAAAGCTGACCTGTGGATATTGCAGACGAAACGAACGAATAAATTCGGGGACTACTTCAATTCCTAAGGAATGTAAAAAAGCGATCTGTATTTTGCCGTGATCAGGGTTAATCAGGTCCTGAATTTCCTGCTTCCCCTCTTCTATCTCCTGAATGGCTCGCTCCACTCGCTTTAAGAATAGCTCCCCGTATTGATTTAGCACGATATTTCGCCCTTTTCGCTCAAACAAAGGCGTATTTAACTCTTCCTCCAAACGAGCAATTGCTCTACTTAAGGCGGGTTGGGACACATTTAACAGCTCTGCCGATCGTGTAATGTGCTGCGTCTGTGCTACCTTGCGAAAATATAAAATTTGTTGCCACTCCATTAGTTACGTCTCCGTTTTGTTTTCTTTTGTCTTTTGTGTATCATACTTCATGTTTGTCATGACTTCAATTTACGTATTTGCATGATATTCATGCGTTTGTGTTATGAATGAAGCAAAGCATCCAAAAGTCATCGGTATTGGCCCATGCGTTCGTGCACGTAAAATCGCTGTAAAATCAAGGTTAGCGCAATGGACGCACTGTCTGTCATTGCTAGTAATGATTTGGGCCATTTTCGTCGTAAAAGAGAATAAAAATAGACACGCTTTCTCTCAATTTAGAGATGAAAGGTGTCTCAATTAGCCAATGCTCTCTTCCTGTAGACAAAGAGAACAGCAAGGATATTTACACAATAGGCTTGTCCGCCACTACAATCAGATGATTCATTTTATTTTTGGTTTTGAATGACCACTTCAGATACCACTAGGCGTTGTCTTGGCTTTACATTTGCCATAATAACATCAGCAACATCATCCGGTTCCATCAGGTGCTTCATGCGTTCTTCTGTGAAAATACCATCCCAGAATTCCGTTTTCATGCCTCCCATGTAGATTCCGACTACTTGTATAGGCGTCTCTTTTAGCTCAATGGCTAAGCTCTCTGTAAAGCCTCTCACACCAAATTTGCTGGCACAGTAGACAGACTCATTTGCTTTTCCTACTTTGCCGGCCGTAGATACGATATTAATGATCGTTCCGTAATTCTGCTCTTTCATTTGCTTTACTACTGCCTGAGTACTAAAAATCGTTCCTTTTAGATTAATATCAATCATGTGGTGAACAGCTTCCTCGGTGAGGTTTTCAGCCAAATCAAAGCTTCCTGTCCCCGCATTGTTGATCAATACATCAATTCTATTATACGCATTGAGAATGGAGTCCATGATTTTCATGATGGCTTGTTTATTCGCAACATCGCCTTCGTGGATAGAATAACTGCCAGTCAATTGCTCAGCTATCCGTTCAAGCTTTGCCTTGGTTCGTCCAAGCAAGCAAACATGAAAGCCTTGCTCCGAGTAACGTTTCGCTAAAGAAGCACCTAACCCGCTTCCTGCCCCTGTAATCACAACAACCTGTTTGTCCATACTTTTTCACCATTCCCTCGTACAATATCTATCCTTGTTCAGCCCGATTCATCTTCAAGACTTCATGTGAAATCGTGTATAATGGGCTTATGGATTATAGTGTATCATGCTTTTTATCCAGCTATAACAACTAGTTGCACTTACAAAATTGACATAACAAAAGGCATTTTCGTATCATCATTTATACTAAGTTAAAAATGGGAGGATTGCCGACATGGATTTTAAAGGAAAAAAAGCGTTAATTACCGGAGCAGGAAAAGGAATTGGACGTGCGATTGCCGTCGCTTTGGCAAAAGAAGGAACCCATCTAGGTTTGGTCGCCCGCACAGAATCTGATCTACAGGAGTTAGCTACTGAGCTTGCCAAAATCTATGGTGTTACAGTTCATATTGCAACTGCTGATATTTCAAAACGCAGTGATGTGGAAGCCGCGTATGCCAAAATGAAAGCAGAGCTTGGTTCTATAGATATCCTGATCAATAATGCTGGTACTGCTACTTTCGGTACAGTTACAGACATGGACCCAGCAGAGTGGGAACGCATCGTTGCTGTGAATTTGTTTGGAACCTACTACATGACATATGCGGCATTGCCTGATATGATCGCTCAAAACAGCGGAAATATCATCAATGTAGCTTCTACTGCTGGAGAACGCGGTTTTGCGACAGGCTCTGCGTATTGTGCTTCTAAATTCGCCGTAATGGGCTTTACAGAATCCCTATTGCAAGAGGTGCGCAAACACAACATTCGCGTCACAGCGCTAACTCCAAGTACTGTCAACACCGAGCTAGCTGTTAATGCCGGTCTAAAAATCGGTGCAGAGGATCACATGATGCAGCCAGAGGATGTAGCAGAGCTAGCCTTAGCCACCCTGCGCTTGCCTGAGCGTGTCTTTATTAAAACATCTGGAATTTGGACCACGAATCCACAATAATTATAGAGATTTGTTCATCAAAAGAAGCCCTTTTTGTCTGTTAAAAAGAGGGCTTCTTTTTTTTGCACCTGTTAAAAACTCGTTTTGCTTGTTACAATGTTTTTCGGTAGAATTACCTGTATTACTTACTCAGGAGGTAAGCGAGTTGCTGCTCTCTTATAAAAAACGGCGCTTAAGCTCCGTACAAATTATTGTCATGTTTTATCTTAGCAGTGTTATCCTCGCTGCATTACTTCTCTGGTTACCCATCTTTCACCAGCCTGGCGTATCTATATCTTTTGTAGATTCTTTATTTACGGCAGCCAGTGCGATTAGCGTAACGGGTCTAACCGTCATCCAAATTAGTGAAGTGTTTAATCAGAGCGGAATTATTTTACTCACCTTGTTCTTTCAAATAGGTGGAATCGGCATTATGACCTTAGGTACCTTTTTGTGGATGATGCTTGGACAACGAATCGGCTTAGAACAAAGAAAATGGATTGCTACGGACCACAATCGTCCCACTCTATCGGGATTGGTCAAACTAACGCGAAGTATTTTATTGCTCACCATCTTAATTGAGCTAATCGGTACGCTATTGCTAGGCAGTTATTTCTTTTGGACTGGCTATCAGACTGATTGGTATACCGCCTACTATTATGGCTACTTTGTTTCCATTAGTGCATTTACCAATGCTGGATTCGATATCTTTGGTAATTCCCTGCTCAGCTTCTCGGGGGATTATTTTGTCCAAAGCATCAATATGATCCTCATCATCTGTGGAGCGATCGGGTTTCCTGTGCTGATAGAACTGGTCAGCTACGCAACTCATCGACAAGGTCAATATCGCTTTACGTTTTCCTTATTCACAAAGGTAACAACCTTGACTTTCTTCACACTAATCGTGGTTGGGACACTGCTCTTTTACTTTTTTGAAAAGAATGCCTTTTTACAGGATAAAACCTGGCATGAGGCACTTTTTTACTCCCTGTTCCAATCTGTTTCTACACGAAGCGGCGGTTTAGCCACGATGGATATCGGCTTACTGTCCACCCCTACCCTTGTCATGCTATCCGGCATGATGTTTATCGGGGCTTCTCCAAGCAGTGTGGGGGGCGGGATTCGGACAACTACGTTTTTCGTTCTAATTGCGACCATATATACTTATATGCGTGGACAAAAGGATGTAAAAGTATTTGGTCGTGAGCTAGTCCAAGAAGATGTCATCAAATCGTTTATGGTGTTCTTTGTCGCAATCATCATGGTGTTCACGGCAGTTATTTTCATGGTGTGGTTCGAGGACCTGTCGATGCAGGCCATTTTATTTGAAGTCTGTTCGGCCTTTGGTACAACTGGCTTGTCGATGGGAATTACTTCAGAATTAAGTACACCTGGTAAGCTCATTCTCATCATCATGATGGTGATTGGACGGATTGGGATTATCAACCTATTACTATTCTTAAAAAAAGATGCCCCGTCTGTTCGTTATCATTATCCAAAAGAGCGGATGATTATTGGTCAATAGGAAGAGGAAAAGGCGCTTGAAAGGAGCGCCTTTTTTTGTCGTGCGATATCTTTGAAGCTAAACATTTCATTGTTCTATTTCCCCACCTGTATCGGTACCTCCCACTCCACATTTCGATCCTCTTTTATTTTACGCTTATAAGTAATGGTTAGCTCCTTAGGCAATTTTTCTAGCTGTTGAATTCTCAATTCCCCATTCATTACAGCATTGCCATTTGAATTTCTACCTACTCCTCTGTCAAATATAGCAATATACGTATTGCCTTTTTCGTCTTTTACCTCCCACTCATCTACATAGACAATATCCTTCGCCAAAATTCCCTCCATCACAATACTGGTCTCTGTATATGTTTCTTTTGTACTCTGATTCTTGGCCTCGTACTTCACATCCTTAAAAATGAAGAGACTTCCCTGATCTTCTACTTTAACTGGCTTGGTAGATAATTGCTCAAGATTAAGCTTTGTACTGACCTCAACAGGTTCAACCTTATAAATAGAGTGTAAGGTAAACATCATTTTCTTATCCTTTGGTAACGGATAGGAATTGGCTAAAAGCCTTAAATGCTGATCCTTTGTGGTCACATAAAAGCGATTTACTTGATTTTTAAAAATGTTAACAGGATTTTTTTCTGTTTCATCTAGAAACGGGTTATGACGAACATCATTTCTTTTGAAAGAGCTTTGATTGAATTCACTCCATGTGAAAAGTCGTTGATCATAATCACTCCATCCAGCGAGAACCGTTCCCTGTTCATCAACCAATTGATAGCTAAACCTATCATGGTAGGCTCCTTTTGGAATATTGGTATCAATTACGAGTTGTGTGGAGCTAGGAGCAAAGCTAATCTCTCTAAGATGAAAGGAGATGCCTTGGGGACTCGTATATCGCTTATTAATAGCTACTGTTTTTGTGGCCGCTTTTGCTTTCGACAGGTCTAGTGGAATTTCTACCTTCCAGTTGCCTGTTGTATTGCCTATTTTTTTTGTGCTAATTTCAATCATTAGTTCGTTCGGTATTTTTTGAGCTTCATAGAAAATGGGAGTAAGATCTCGACTTAACAATACCAAATTAGCACCAAGTCGCTGCTTTCTTGGAAAACTGGATGCTTCCCCATCTGCTTCATAGATTCTCCCAGCTTTATCTTTTATCTGAAAATGAACATCCTTCATGAGAGCCAATCCTTCAGAGGTCTCTCCCCTTTCTCCTTCAATCGAGGTGATTAGTTCAATCTTTCTCGTATCGGCAAACACTTCTTTTACTTCTAATGTAATTCCCTGATCCGTCGACTTTGCATTTAGTTGTTTCATCCATTCTTTTTGATTATTATGTATCTCTTGATCGATGCGATGATTCATCAACACAGTCGTGTCTTCGGAATGAAGGCTAGCATACAAACCGTTCACATAGATGGCAAGCGGCGAAAATATCACTGGACCGATTAAAACAACTACGGTTAACCCAGCTACAAGAAGGGAGGTTTTTTTCAAGATGCCTATTCCCCTTTTTCGCCGATGCATCTCTTCTTGGCGATTAACATATTGCTTTCGTTTTAATGCATAAATGGGATAAGGCGGAAGCTTTGCAACAAGCTCGTGAGCCACTATTCTTGTATCTATTGTTTGTTCAGCTCTATCGTTGTTTGTTTCCAATTGATCCACATACTCTATGAATTGTTGCTGACAATGCTTACAGTTTTGTAGATGTCCATCTACTTGATTGCTTTTAGCTAAAGATAGTTCATTACTTAGATAAGCATCTAACTCTTCTGTGCTCAGACATTTCATTGGCGAGAGTCTCCCCTCTTCGCTATTTTTTCAATTGATTCCCGAAGCTTCATTTTTCCTCGTGACAGACGCATGCGGATGGTACTGATGGGAACCGATAGCTTTTTACTGATCTCCTCATAGCTTAAATACTGAAAGTAGCGCATGTCCAATACCTTTCTATACTTCTCCTCCAGTGTCAGCATCCTCTGCCTTACGAACAATCGTTGTTCTTTTTCCAGATACTCCTCCTCCGGTGTATGCCTATCAACCAGCATGATTTCCGCTTGGACTACCGACGGTGTGCGCTTCTGTTTTCGTAGCTCATCAAGACAATGATTGACAGCAATACGGTACAGCCATGCGGAAAAATCATAATTTGATCTATATTCGGATAAATGGTAGTAGGCTTTAATAAAAATCTCCTGAACGATATCCTGATGATTTTGCGAGTGACCTAGCATTTTTTTCAAGATAAAAAATACCTTTGTTTGATGTCTATCAATGAGCTCTGCGTATGCTTCTTTATTGCCTTGAAGAACCTGCTCAATGATTTTTTTGTCGTCCTGCATTCCGTACCTCCAATCTTCAAAGATGTTCTGGACAATCCTGATCTTTTGCTTATTCACTTATATTCGACGAACCATTCAAAAAAAAATCTCTTTTTATGCGTTTTATTTTTCATCCTGTATTACACTAGAAGCAGATTCAAGATAAAGAAATTGCTGTTATCAGATTAAAGGAGGATGATTGACATGCAAGCACCTAACAAATGGGCTGAGGTTGATCAGTATTTCAACAGTATGCTACTTCCGTCTGATCCAATTCTAGAAGGAGTTCTCCAAGCAAATGCTAATTCCGGCATGCCTGCCATTGATGTCGCACCAAACCAAGGGAAGTTCTTATACCTGCTAGCCAAAATAAGAGGGGCAAAGAAGATTTTAGAAATAGGGACACTTGGTGGGTACAGCAGTATCTGGCTTGCTCGTGCCTTGCCAGAAGATGGCCAGCTTATTTCCTTAGAATATGAGCAAGCATTCGCTCAGGTCGCGAAAGAGAATATAAAAAAAGCGGGGCTCGCTGAAAAAGTAACCATTCTTGTAGGCCCTGCACTAGAAACACTCCCGACCCTTCAAGAAAAAGGGCTGACGGGCTTCGATATGATTTTTATTGATGCCGATAAACAAAACAACCCCCATTATTTACAATGGGCTATAAAGCTTTGCAATCCAGGGGCAATTATTCTGGGAGATAATGTGGTACGTAATGGAGAAGTGATCGATCCCGAGAATGGAGATGACCGTATTCAGGGTATTCGGCAATTCTTTGATCTGCTAGCTGCTGAGCCCCGGATTGAAGCAACGGCTATCCAAACCGTGGGGAGCAAAGGTTATGACGGCTTCGCTCTTGGTGTCGTAAAAGGATAGCGAAAAATCTATTGATAAACCAAAGAAAAGCACTCCTGATAAAAGGAGTGCTTTCCAAATGAAAAACAAGAATTAACCACCTACGCCATGTTCATAGGGAACTACAGAATGCTCTGCTTTAGCTATTTCTACATCTGCTACTTGACTAAACATTCCAAAAGCCATTACTAGCGATAGCAAAAATCCCCTCATCCTTTCTCACCTCCTCCAACAATTTTTTATACTCTCTTTTTTGTTGTTCTGTGGCGTGATATCTATATGCTTCAAAAAGTGTTACACATTGGATGAACTTCTTCTGATTATTCATCACGATGGACAAATCCAGACAGCGGAGAGTATCTATTATTCCACTTTCAAACCGTTCATTTTGAAAATGGTAAATAGCCAGATCATATCGAAACCGGAGATGTCGATCTACACAAATGGAATCATGGGAATGTTCAAAGGTACGTATTTCTGCCGAAAATTTCTCTAATAGATGATCTATTAAAAAACCATGCTGGTTGGCTGATTTCATAATTGTTACTACGCCGGATAATATTTCCGTAGGGTGATCCTCAAGGAAGGCAATGTAGTCAGCGAGAACACTTGTATTTCCCATGAGCATGTCTAATGTATACATGTTTGCGGTAGCCCACAGATTGAATTTTTCGACCTCTTCTTGTCCAGAATCGTCTAGCAGTTCAAACCAGCTAAGATCAGCGTAGCCAGAGACATATTCCTTGGCTTGTTCGTAATGCCCTTGTTTTTCCAGAGACACTGCCTTTAACAGATATCCCTGTCCATAATAAACGACCAAATGACGCTCGGTTTTAAGTGGCTGATAGTATCGATTATTCTTAAGCTTGGAAAGTTCCTTTTGGTAAACCAGAGTAGCTAATTTCCTTAGTTCATCTCCGTACTTCTCCACTTCTTTCCACTTATGTAATGTAAAGCATACATTAGCTAGCTGTAGAAGTGCATCCAACTGATGACGCTCAGACAATCTTTTGCGATAAGCTTCAAATCGGATAACAGCCTTCCAATTTTCCTCCATATCGGTTTCCTGCAAGGAACGAAATAAACGATAGTGACTCATAATAAATCGGTCTGAATAGCTGTCCTTTTCATTATCAATCACTAACTGATAAAAGTAGATTGATTCGTCCTGCCTCCCATGTTGAAATAGCTGTTCGGCTACATAAAAAAGGATTTCGATGTTTTTACGTTGCTCCAATAAGGCTGAGACAACGGGCTGAATGCAGTCATGTCTGCCCAGCTCGGCACATCTAATCAGATAGGGACATACTCTTCTCCTAGATACTCTTCCCTTTGGAAAGCATTCATCAATATACAAGTCATACAGCCAGCCAGGAGGCTCATGAAATACATTTGCAATGGAATCTAATTGTGCAACCGTTAATGCCCTGCCAGGATTTCCATTCAAAAAACCACTTAGATGCCCATTATTGATATGGGATAACTCACTTAATTTACTCAGAGTGTAGTCATGTAATTGGAGACGATGTTCAATTTCCTTACGTATGGATCGCGCCCTAACATGATTACGATCAATCATGTAACCACTCCTTTTAAGCAATCGTATCTATTTGTAGCTAAAGCTGTACCTCCTGTAGACCTCGTAAATTCGATCGGACTATCTTCGGCCTTAGATAGCTGGAAACGGCCGCTCTTTTCTACTTAGGTTTCCGTACAGCCTATCCTCATAACCGAAACGTCCATCTGCTACTACCCTTTTTACACAGGAGCGCTTTTCTGGCAAACGCTCCTGTGTTTCGCTGGTTTACAGCTTTACAAAATGCAGGATTTTAATACCCTGGATCATAATCAGATGGTTGAACCTGAAGGCTTGTCCCGCTTGGTGTAGGAACCACTGAATCAGTAAGTGTGACCGTTACAAGCATTGTTACAGACATCAGAAGCATACCTATTACTTTTTTCATAGATTACGCACCCCTACTCTGATAGTTTTCAGAAACAATCTGTTGATACACACGTTGCAATTGTTCGATTTGCTTTACCGTTATAGCCTTGGAGCAAGCTACAAAATGAGCCAAGATATCATTGATGCATTCATTCATTTCAAAAAAAGCATTTAGTTTTGCATAGACCAGTAGACTCTTGCTGTAACTCTCAAATCCCTCATCCACATAGCCTGCCTTCATTTGATGAAATCCTTTGAACCGATAATATTTCCCTACCGATAAATGCTTGTACGGTGTTTGCAGGTTCACATACAGCCACTCTTTTTCTTGATGAAATAACTCTTCGCAGGCTTTCACATTATTAATGGTAAGGAAAATATCCAGAAGCTCATTTACCACATGAATTTTAGAAGACGGACTGCTTGTGTCTAAACACTCTTTGAGTAATGGGATAGCAACTTGATACTCTTGTCGCCTTGCGTGTAAAATCGCTCTTGTTAGTAAGGTTGCCTCAGTTACAAAAGAATAAGGAAGCTGTTGAAATTGCTCTAGGTGCCGCTCTACAGCTTTGTATCGCCCTAATCGTGAAAGGGAATTAATCATAGCTAGATAGCCTCTCGCTTTTAATTCACTACTGCCCTGATCCTCTCGAATCCCTGCTTTACTAAGGGCGATACATTTTTCGTACTTCTTTAATGCATAGGCTTGCAGGGCCAATTTGTAAAGGAAATCAATCCTTTCCTCCTGCGCCAAAAATACAATGTAATGCAACACCTCCTCTCCCATTTGAAAGGATTCTCCCAGCTTCTTTAAATCCTGCCGCTGCACCAAATAAATTTGCAACAGACCTTTAGCTAGATATTTCTGCATTCCTCTTTCCCTAGCGTAGCTTACGATGAGATTGAATAAAGTGAGACGGCTAGGAAGGTCATTAACCAAACGGGAGCACTCATACAGCTTTTCCATGAGCTCGTAACTATCCTCAGTTGGCAGTTGAATAAAACGCAGCGCTACTTTTTTAATCAGTGGGGTTTGTCGTAATGAAATGGATTTGGAGAGCAAATCAAGTAAAATCTTAGGGCGTCGTTCCACTTCTGCATAATAGCCAATGACTTCTTCCCACGGAATCTGTAGGGAAATAGCTAGCGGTTTAATGGTTCGCCATTCGGGTTTGCGGGTTTCCCCACACTCTATTTTTGATATCACCCCCTTGCTGACTCCTGTCATTTTGGATAGCTGTGACAGGCTTAAATTCTTGTCCTGTCTGCGTTTTCTCATTCCTTCCCCAAACGTTTGGTATTGGAAAGCCAATCCTTTCATCCATTCCCCACCTTTGTAGCTTCTACCGTTATTTCTAACGATTCTTTCGCTCTCAAGCTGTTTTAGATTGGTTCATAGATTTTATAACTGAATCCGTTAGTTTATCATCAAAAAAAATGCCTGGTTCAACGTCTAATACATTTGCAATAATCTGCAAGCGTTCTACATCAAGCCTCACCTGCCCGCACGTAATATGTCTGTATCCTTGTAATGAAAGACCTAATATCTTTGCCAAATGCGTCTTAGTGATTCCTTTTGCCCGCCTGATTCTCTCGACATTCTGATGAACCATATGTAGCACCTCGCATTCCAATTTTTAGGAGCCTATAGCTATATCATAATAACGTAACACGTTACTGTCAATGCTCTTTTTTCTTCACTTTCTCAAATTCCGTTAATAAACTATCTTCATTCGTTAGTTGCTGATATTATTTTTTTAAAGAGGTGACGAGAATGCCATTGATCGGTCAACGAATCAAAGAGCTGCGGAAACAGAAAAAATGGACGCAGCAGTAATTGGCTGCTCGTGTAAACGTCTCAGCACAAGTCATTTCTAACTGGGAGAGAGCTTACACGAATCCCAATCATGATGATATTTATCGACTCGCTACATCCTTGGACGTTTCTGCTGACTACATGCTATTTGGCAGCAAGCATACTAGGCTTGTTAAGGAAGCTTCTAGTCCCTATTCCGATTTTGAAGCCTTATATTTATCCGAATTAGAACAGCTATCAGAGGAAGATAGAAAAAAGGTGCTGGAACACATCCGTTACCTGCGCTATCTGGCAAATCAACAACAGGATCACGACAAATAGCTCGCATGTTATATGCGGGCTTTTTTATTTTCAAAGATGCCCTAGGCTTATTCCGCCTCTTTTTATCGTTGCTATTCTATAAGACCTGCTTGATACTCCTCATAAACAAACATAAACAAAAATTCAGAAGAGTTTAACAAAAATAAATTCATTTCATTATGACTAAATACAAATATCGACAAATTAGCCTATTTCAGGTTATATTATAAGCAATATAATTTCAAAAAGTATGATCATTTGCTATTTATTGAAATTATATGCATAGCACAATGCAAGATTTCGTTCTTTCATCTGAGCATAGGAGGGATACGACATAAGATAACAGCCTTTATACAGACAAAAAAATCGCTTACGATCTCCCTTGAGTCAAAATCTAAATGGTTGATGTATAAATCACAAGAAAGTTAGCAGTTCTTACTGGAGGTTTCGAAATGATCAAAAACATAAAGCCAGAAACAGAATTTTTACTGCCATCCGAAGATAATATAGAGACATTTTTCAATAAAACAGCCCTCCTTCAAAAACAGCTTCAGGCTAAAAATCATCTAAATCCGAAATTTTCTGCCCAAACCTTTCATTATAAGGAAGATCTAGAAAAAAGCTATATGCCGGAAACGGGAAAACATACAGAAGAGGTCTTTCATAGCCTTTCTGAAATGTTTGAAGGCAGTATTCGTCCGCACTCCCCCTATTCGCTCTTTAATATGGTACCCTCACCCTTGTTAGATACTGTAGCAGCGACAACAATGACGCAATTATATAATTCCAATAGTTTAATGGATGCCTTTGGTGGCAAAACAATATTATTTGAACAGCGCATAGCAAGAGCCATTGGCCGTTTAGTAGGCTGGGAGCAAGCACATGGTATTTCTTGTAATGGTGGAAAATTAACACTTTTCTACGCGATCAAATCAGCCATTTCCAAAATCGCTCCTGAATCAAGACGTGAAGGGATTCCCAATGATCTCGTGGTCCTAACAAATGAAGGCGCACATTATTGTGTTGAGCATGTTTGTTCCATACTTGGTTTAGGAGCGGATCAATGCATCCGTATTGGTACTACAGAGGATTGGCGCATGGATGTAACGAAGCTAAAACAGGTTCTGCACGAGCAGCTCGCTAAAGGAAAGCGAATTGCCGCCGTTGTATGTTGCGGTGGAACCACGATTAACTTCGCTTGTGATGATACGAATGAGGTATATCAGTGTGTTGAGCAGGTATTTGCAGAAACGAAGCAAACCTATTTTCCCTATTTTCATTTAGATAGCGTTATTGGCTGGCTGTGGTTTACTTTTATGGGAGTAAGGGATAACGAATGGGAACAAAAAATCGAAAATGCTGAAATTCGCCGCAAAATTAAGCGAGTAGTAGAAAAGGTAAAAGGTGTTTCTCGATTTGATTCGTTTGGTGTCGATATGCACAAAAATGGTTTGTGCCCCTATTCAACAAGTTTTTTTGTTTCCAAAACGGATGAATGCTTTAACCATTTAAATGAAGGCTCCTATAGCTATGGAGAATCCGACTATGAATTCGGTAACTTCCGCGCCTATCGCTATACCATCGAAAATTCTCGTCCTGCTAATGGGATCGCCGCCGCTTGGGTGGCAATGAACCGGTTAGGAAGAGTGGGATTTCAGGAATATTTAGTCCAGCTACATACGTTACATATGAAATGTAAGGATGCGCTTGAAAAAGTAAGCGGTATCTCTGTCATTAATGATGCCTCTTTAGGATGGGAGCTTGTGTTTCAGATTGCCTTTAATCGGATTCGCTTACATTCCTCCCACTTCGATACAAGCGAAATTGCGAAAACATTCATTCAATACTGTTGGAATGAAACCAATAAAGGGCATGAGGTTCCATTAATTAGTATTGTACCAGAATTTAAAGTGAATCCAGACGATAGCATGAAGACTGCATTTTTACTTTATCCAATGTCATTATTTTCAGAGGATCATATCTCAGAGATAGTCAGTAAATTAGCCGCCTGCATCTATGAATTTGAAATGAAAGTGATCTCAGGAGAAATTGAAGTGGAAAATCGTCTCCTAGAAAAACCAATCCGCTAATTCTTTTATCAGGAAGGTTAAAAAATGATCGGGAAAGGAGCCTTTACATGGCAAGAACCTATATCCAAACCCTGCCAGAGGATGCATTTAGCTTTATTGAGGAGCAATTACAAAGGCAAACACGCCCTGTTATTAACTTAGCCATCGGGAATCCAGATGGTTCCCCCAATCCAGAATTGATGGAAAAGCTGAAGGAATATATCTCAAATTCCAGTTATCATGGCTATGGTGATTTTACTCCAGACGTCGGGAAAAAGCTAAAAAAGGCGGCTGCCGCTTATTACGCACGCCGATTCAAAGTCAGCTTATGTGATGAAACAGAGGTTTTAGATGTATTGGGGACAAAAGAAGGAATTTATTATCTACTGTCTGCTCTATTAGATGAAGGAGACAGCGTCCTCGTCCCCTCCCCTTCTTACAGCGTTTATACGAATTGTTTACATTTAGTAGGCGGAGTTCCTATTTATTTTCCATGTGAAAAAGAAACCTTTATACCAGATTTATCACAGATCTCTCAGGAAGATTTGCAAAAAGCCAAGGTGATGGTCCTTTGCTCACCTGGGAATCCAACAGCAACTGTGTTATCGAAAGAGTTTTTGGCAGAAGCCATTGCTCTGGCAAAGGAATTTAATTTTGTGATCATCCATGATTTAGCCTATGCTGAAATCTCTTATGATGGTGCTGAGGTTCCTAGTATTCTTTCTTTACCGGGAGGCAGGGATGTCGCTGTTGAGCTATATAGCTTAAGTAAATCTTGCAATGTAGCAGGATGGCGTATTGGCTTTGCTGTAGGAAATAAACACGTATTGCAGGGGCTGCGAACTATGAAATTCAATGTTGATTTTGGAATGTTCCTACCCTTCCAATGTGTGGCCATAGATGCGCTGGAGCAGATGGAATACTACGCATCTGAGCAGATGAAACGCTATCAGGAGCGCATGGATTATTTTGTCCCAGAGCTGCAAAAGTTAGGCTGGGAGGTTAAAAAGTCACCTGCATCCTTCTTTCTTTGGACAAAGATTCCTCGCGAGTATGAAGAAATGGGCGATCGGAATTTCGTAAGCTATCTCTTAGACCAAGCAGGCATTCTCCTTTCACCCGGCAGTGGATTTGGTGCTGGCGGTACAGGATATGTGCGTATTGCACTGGTTAAGGACATCGAGGTGCTACAAGAGGTAATTGCACGTCTGCAACGGCTAAAAGTAAGCGCAGCAACATAAGAAGGCTGACGCGGACGAGCACAGCACCACTTAGCTAGTCCTTGGCGTGGAAAATTTTTTCAGCTTAAATCCTAAAATCATTCATTTACACGGAGGCTCGATTTGTTTCGTTATTCCTTTTTAGTGTTAGCAGGAGCTTGTAGCATTGGGGTATTAGCCATATTTGTAAAGTTTGCCTATCAGATGGGCTTTACACTAGGCGAGGTAATTGGCAGCCAATATGTAACCGGCTGGCTCTTATTGCTTGTCCTGACCTTATTATTTTTTCGCCAGAGCGTTCCACTGAAAAAAGCGATTGCGTTATTTTTTGCGGGTACATCAGCCAGCTTCACCGGCATTTGTTATTATGCTGCATTGCAAACCATCCCCGCTTCTATCGGCATTGTTTTGCTTTTTCAATTTGTCTGGATCGGCATCATTATTGAAGCCATCTCTACCAGGACCTTACCGTCAAAAGAAAAAATGATTTCTGTGCTATTCTTGCTAGCCGGTACTGCTCTTTCCGGCGGCTTACTGGAGCAATCCATTCAAAGTCTGGAAATAAGCGGTATCCTCCTTGGATTATTGTCTGCCGTTTCTTTTGCTTGTTATCTGTTTGTAAGCGGAAAAGTAGCCGTGGAGGTTCCGCCTTTTCCTCGAAGTGTATTCCTGATAGCTGGCGCATTAGCGCTTATACTCATCGTTTTCCCGCCAACCTTTCTCTACGACGGAGCGTTGGAAAAAGGTCTATGGAAATATGCACTAGCCTTAGGAACCTTTAGTATTGTGATTCCTTCGATTGCTTTTTCCATCGGGATTCCAAAAATCGGCTCGGGACTGGCTACGATTTTAGCGACAGCCGAATTACCCGTTACCGTTATTTTATCTGTGCTGATTTTAAAAGAAGCGGTCTCTGCATCACAATGGATAGGCGTGGGCTTTATTTTTATCGGCATTGCCCTTCCACAGCTAGCTCACTTTACAGCTCGTGCCAGATCAAGCATGTAAGCCCACGCCTGGGACGAAAACGAAAGCTGGTTATAAGACAGCCCCATTAGAGAAGGGCAAAGAACTACCACCAACCCTATTACAAAAAACGCCTGAGAGACCCGTTTCTGTGGTTCAAAAGCCTATATCTGCTGACCAACAATATAAGCAACTCCTTTTGAAGCATGATGGCGGAACCCCAATATGAATAAACATATACTTGGAATATGGGAGGTGGAGAAGGAAGGGAGTAACAAAATAGCTACTGTATATTTTTGGGGAAATATTGAAATATACATAGGTTTTAATCCCTGACTAAGCCATGATAATAGAAATAGTGATTATTTTATTAGGATTATTGTTAGGACTCTTCTTCTTCTTTAGAGGAGCTTTCATTCAGAACAAACGTTATATTGTATTCTCAGCAGTTTTATTTATATGTTGGATTACATACTTATACTATTTTATCCAAGATCAACTGTCTTTGCTTGATTTAATAGGCGCGTAGTATTGGGGAATAATATAAAAATCGCACAGCAATCGTCATTCAGAACCTCACACTAGAATTGACGATTGCTGTGTTCCTTATTAAACGAATTAATAGCTACCTTGGCACAGAAGGAGTATCATCAATTTTTATACCAATTGTTTTTCCAAACTTTTTTGTATTCACTTTTACTAACACTATTTTCATCTGTAATCAACTAATCTTTAGCTTTTTTAAATGCTGTTCTTTCTCATAGATAAGCATGCTTTATGCCTCTACGAGAAGGGGTTTTTCGGTTATAGAAGAATATGTCCGCCTTCAATATGCAAAGTGGTCCCCGTAACAAAATCATTGTGGAGCAAATACATCACTCCCTGTGCTACATCTACTGGTTGACCGATCCGTTTGACTGGGAGCTTGCTTGCCACAGCTTCATAAAAGCTATTTCGTGCTTCTTGAGGCATTTTACTGCGTGACGGCGTATCAATGATACCTGGAGAGACGATATTCACACGCACAGGTGATAATTCTAAGGCTAACGTTTGCCCTAGATTGGAAACGGCTGCGTTAACAGCTCCAAGGGTAGCCGATCCAATCATAGATTTATAGGCAACCACTCCGGAAAATAAGGTGATGGAACCATTTGTGGCTATGTGAGGTGTTCCATATTTAGCGGCGTAGTATTGCCCCCAAAATTTATGATCAAACAACTGCCGTGCTTGATCTACGTCCATTTCAAGAAATGAACCTCCAGAGGTTTCAGCAGCAGTAATGACTAAATGGTCAAGCGTACCTATCTGCTGGAAAAAGGATTGAACCTGCTTCTCTTGGGTAATATCCAGCGTATAGGTTGTTACCTTACCGCCCAGCTTTGTTTTAGCCTTCTGTAGCTTCTCCTCAGAACGGCTGGCAATGACAACATCAGCTCCTTCTGCTAGCGCTAGCTTAGCCGTTTCTAATCCTATTCCAGAGCTTCCGCCAATAACCACAACTTTTTTACCTTTCAACATGCTGTCACTCCTCCTTTTCAAAACATTTTGTGTCCGAGATCATTGTAGTTCCAAACATTTCTGATTTGAAGAAGTGATATTTCATTCACAAAGTTACATTTTGGTAAGTTTTTGATGTAGCAAGGTATAGAAGCGTACTATTTTTTTAATGCAAAGTCTTTAGATAACAAAAAAGAACCCCAAAGGTCCTTTTTCTTAATAAAATGTATCGGATTTTACAGAGTTAATCCAAATCGCTTCAGCTCAATGAAAATGCCTTCTAATTGTTTCCCTTTATCCGTTAGCGTATATTCCACACGTGGAGGAACTTCTGGGTACACCTTTCTTACCACTATCCCTTGTATCTCCAGTTCCTTGAGACGAAGCGATAATGTTTTGGGACTAATGCCATCCGTTGATTTGATAAGATCGCTAAATCTCATCGTTCCCTGAATAAGCAGATCTCGAATGATTAAAAAAGTCCATTTCGTACCAATTATGTCGAGTGTTTTGGCAATGGGACAGATTTCTCCTGGCGTTCCCTTCGTTAGTACAATAGGCTCTACCATACTCACGCATCTCCTCCTGTAACATGATTCGATTGATTTACTGCATCTTATCACATTAATATCCTTTCGTACCTATAGGCTAGAAATATTTACTTTCCAAAAGAAAGTAGGTGTATATGATGCTCCCTCTCTTGTTCATCATGTTTTTTCAACATACGAAACTGCATCGACTATCCATAGCAAAAAGCAACTGCTGTGCCGTAAGCAGTTGCTTTTCTTGTCAAACATGTTGGGTAAAAGCTACAACAAAGTGTTAGCCGCGATCACCAAAAGCATCACTCCACTTATGATGGTGCCGAATTGACCTAAGGTAAAAGAAGCAATCCGAACTGATGCTACTTTTTTTCCTAAGGCAACTCCTGCCCAGACCGTGATGAAGCTACCTATCGCGGCAGTTATCGAAATCGCATGCGGAGATAAGCCCATTAGCCCTGCACTTAACCCATTGGTAACAGCATTTGCAGCAAGGGCTATTCCCAAAATAAACGCTTCCCCCACACCAATTTCTCCTGATTTGTCTAAGTCCACCTCTTCAGGATTTTCCAGGATGCCCTTGATGCTTTTGGTGTTCGCTCTACCTTCGCTTGATACTGCCAAAGCCAGTTTTTTACCGGGAAATGCCAATAAGATAATCCGTACGCCAATGACGAATAATAACAGAGCCCCTATTAGAACGGGAAGTATTCCAGGTAATATAGCTGACAGGAGCTGACCGAAATAAATCCCAATTTCACTCAAAAGAAAGCATATACAAGCAATGACACAGTTGGAAAGAAAGCCGATCCGAATATTGCGTATTCCATACGATATTCCGACACCAAGATTATCGAGACTCGATGAAACAGCAAATCCTAGTATGAGAAGCCAATTCATTTTTAATTCCACTCCTAAACATTGTTTTTTGTATTGTATTAGGAATGTTGATAAAAAGTGCCATTTTGTTACATACCTGTTGATAAAAAATCAACACTGTTTGTTTCTTTTCGCTTTATAATAATATTCCATGCTTATCACGTTCACGAATAATCATGCTTTGACCTTTTGACACGCTCCAAAAAAACAACTGGATTGCATCTAAAAGCTTGTATCTATTCAAATAACGTAACTCGTTTCTTTAATTGTTATTTTTTGTCACCCTCTCAATTATCGTTAGTAAACTACCTAAATGCGTTAGTTCTTGCTATTATTTGGGTAAAGAGGTGACAAGAATGCCAACGATCGGACTACGAATCAAAGCTCTACGAAAACAGAAGAAGTGGACGCAGCAGGAGTTGGCTGCACGTGTAAATGTTTCATCACAAGTGATTTCTAACTGGGAAAGATCCTATACAAATCCCAATCATGATGATATTTCCCGTCTAGCAGAAGCGCTGGAGGTATCTGCGGATTGCATTCTTTTTGACAACAGACGCCCCGGTCTAGTCAAAGAAACGGCCAGCCCTTATTCTGCATTTGAAGCACTATTTCTATCTGAATTGGATAAGCTTTCGGAAGAGGATAAACAAAAAGCACTAGAGCATGTCCGTTTTCTAGCATATCTAGCAGAACAAAAACAGAAAAATCATGACGAGTAGGCTCGTAGACTAGTTACGGGCCTTTTGCTTCACCAGTCGTTACTACGGGTCATACAAAATACCCATGATGATGTGTTACCCATCTTTTGTTCCAGAATTTTCTGATATATAATAGGGATGTAAATTTTTATCGTACTGATAAGCTGTTACTTCTGGCTTATCATCTACCTCCGTGTGTTGCTAAAGCTAGGATTCGGAAAAAACGATAACAAGTATGCGACTGCGGTAACTATTCGTACTGGTATTTCATTGGCTAAACTTATAGGAACTTGAGAAATGGTTGGGGGCTGTGTGGTCGTCAGCATAACGCTTGCCAACGTAAAAGGGTGGGCGCCGGCTAAATTGGCATGGATCATTGCGGATTTTGTTTGACAAGTAACTGTTTGGAGCGTGAGAAAGGCGCCCATATGGTTTGGTTTCGATTTGCAGTGATGGTTCCAAAATAAATATAGATTGTCTCGCCTCCTATGGTAGACTTGCAGTTTTTTGCCAACGCAGGAGTGCCTTCTAGATATCTTCTGCACAAAAGATTGACATTCCTCTTGATTTGCTTGCTGGTTGCTGCCTCGTACTGGGCTTCATTTTTACCGCTTGAGTACGGCATCCACAGCTTCTGCCCGTTGGCCGAAGCCGCACAAGATCGCGTGTACGTACAAACTAGACAAAGCAATAGCAAGCTTGATACGTGCTATAGGAACCGTAGACATTTGAACAGGCAACATTAGTGTTTATAGGATTTTATCCTTTTTTGCATATGGACAATATACTCATCTAGCTGTTGGCTCATCTCTAACACTGCGAGGCTTGAGAAAGTACCTTCTTTGCAAACAAGCTCGACTAATTTTTTCCTGAGATTCTCCGTATCCGTGTGGAGCTCATCTTCAGTCTGATAGCTTTGAATACGTTTCCCTGATAAGGGATTACTAGATTTGATAGGAGCAGAGAATTTCACATTCGTTCTAACCGTTCTTTTCCTATGGTAGAGTAGAACGTCCTCTACCTTTTTGATGTCTTTAATATCAACCTCCTCCTTTTTAGATCAAATGTCTTATTTACACTATAACCTATTATTCCAAAAAACCCATTTTGAAAAATACTGTAAAAATAACCTATTTTACCCATTTTTTAACATAAAAAATTTTTTACCGATATATTCCTAGAACTCTTCTTTGGTTACATACAAAAAAAAAGCACCCTTCCTG
>NZ_CP007806.1:5032500-5114147 GCF_000219535.2 Brevibacillus laterosporus LMG 15441 | reverse complement strand
AAGACAATTATCCGCATAGCTGTGAGTATCTTATTCACAATGCAGAATATCTGTCCACAACCTTATCCACATGCTGTGGAAAAGTAAAAATCTGATTTCACTTATCAACGGATCAAAACAAAAACATGATATCAAATAAAAGCCATGATATCAATGGTTTTTTAATAGTTATCCACAAACACAACAAATAGTAGCCGTATTTCATCAACACCCCTATATTTTGTGTGCAACCTGTTTATAAATTTGTAGAAAACTTTTCTGTGGATAAAAAAGATATACACAGGGGCGGGAAATAATCTTTTGTGGATAGTTATTTATAGTAGAAAACAGACGATGAAAAGAAAAAAGATAGATGTAGGAGGAAGAGAAGGTAAAAGTAGAGGGATTAATTTGGCAAAAGGGATTAGATAACGAGTAACTTGACTTTTTGATTATTTCTTTATATAATTCCAAAGAATGCTTGGAGGACGGAGGTGTAACTTCAATATGAGACCTACATTTAATCCTAACAACCGTAAACGTAAGAAAGATCACGGGTTCCGCAAACGTATGAGCACAAAAAATGGCCGTAAGGTTTTAGCTGCCCGTCGTCGTAAAGGTAGAAAGGTGCTTTCCGCTTAGGCCACATTTTAAAGTGGCCTTTTTCTATAGATAATACGTAAGAGTACTTCTATAGAAAAAGGTGAGAGAATATATGTGAGGAGCCAGCCCTGTCTGGCTTCTTCCTTTGTTTCTTGGTAATACTAGAAGCAGTGGAATGCGCCCTTTTTTTCCACTATAATGTTGATGGTAGGGGTGTCCACCAATGCATCGCTCGCATCGATTGCGAAAAAATGAAGAGTTTCAGAAGGTTTTTCAAAAGGGAAAATCAGCTGCTAACAAACAATTTGTTATTTATACATTAGAAAATCAGGGACAAGCCACTTTTCGAATCGGGATCTCTGCCAGTAAAAAAATTGGCAACGCTGTCACGCGTAATAAAGTTAAGCGACTTTTAAAAGAAGCGATTGCTGCGATTGAGGATCGAATCAAGCCTCATTTGGATATCATTGTAATTGTGAGACCAGGGGTAGAAGAGATGCCGCTTGCTTCCATACAGGGCTCTTTAATGCATGCTTTAAAAAGAGCAAAAGCAATAAAGGCGGTTGAGATACATAACGAAAAAAGAGGTTAGATGATAATGAAGAAATTTTTGATTGGGTTTATCCGCTTTTATCAGAAATTTATTTCACCATTAAAGCCTCCAACCTGTCGATTTGCGCCTACGTGTTCCTTTTATGCGATTGAAGCCATACGCCGTTTTGGTGTATGGAAGGGTGGGTGGTTAGCTATTGTGCGAATTGCTAAATGTCATCCCTTTCATCCAGGAGGAATTGATCCAGTACCAGAGAAACATAAATAATATAACTTTCCTTAACTAAAGGAGGAACATGTCTTTGAGTAGTCGTATTCGCTATGTCCTTCTGCTTGGATTCCTTATGGTAATTCTGGCAGGATGTGGGACTGATATTGCACATCCTCCGCCAATTGGTCCTGAATCAACTGGAATCTGGGATAAATTCTTCGTTTATCCGCTATCTTGGCTGATCAAGGAATCCGCACTTTTACTTGGCGGTAGCTTCGGGCTTGGAATTTTGGTTGCGACGATTTTAATTCGTACGTTGACATTGCCACTTAACGTGAAGCAAATTAAATCTTCCAAGGCAATGCAGGTCATTCAACCAGAACTTCAAAAAATCCGAGATAAGTACAAGAATGATCCACAAAGAGTACAGCAAGAGACCATGTTATTATTCCAAAAAAATAACATTAACCCACTGGCAGGATGTTTACCGTTATTGGTACAAATGCCTATTCTTATTGCTTTTTATAATGCGATTATTCGCACGAGCGAAATTCGAGAGCAATCGTTTTTATGGATGCAGCTAGGTGAAAAGGACCCGTTCTTTATCTTGCCAGTATTAGCTGCTCTGACAACATTCCTGCAACAAAAAATGATGGGTTCTGCGATGCAAAACAACCCTCAAATGCAAATGATGTTGTACATGATGCCTATCATGATTTTGGTAATTTCTATGACGTTACCTTCTGCCCTTGCTTTGTATTGGGTATACGGTAACATCTATATGATTATCCAAACGTATTTCTTATACAAAGATAACCGTACTACTCAGAAAAGTCCCAAGGGGGGAGCTTCCAAGTGAAAAAAGCGCTAGCTTCAGCCAAAACGATTGATGAAGCTGTTGAAAAGGCACTGCGAGAACTTGGAGTATCAAGAGACAGAGTAAATGTTCGCGTACTAGAAGAGCCAAGTAAAGGATTTCTTGGTTTGATAGGTACGAGAGATGCAAAAGTAGAAGTGGAAGTACAGTATGATCCGATTGAAGAGGGACGCGGATTTTTAGCTGATGTGTTAAAGCAAATGAACCTCAATGTGAAAATCGATTCCCAAAAACAATCAGAAGGTACCGTTTTCCACATGATTGGTGAAGATCTGGGCATGGTGATTGGTCGACGTGGTCAGACATTGGATTCCTTGCAATATTTGGTTAACGTTGTAGCCAATAAACATGCAGAAAAGCACGTTCGCATTATTTTAGATGCAGAAAATTATCGAGCAAAGCGCAGAGAGGCACTAGAGAAATTAGCTTATCGTCTTGCTCAAAAAGCGATTCACACCAAACGAAATGTACGTTTGGAACCAATGACAGCGGCAGAACGAAAAGTGATTCACGCCTTTTTGCAAACACGTACTGATGTCATTACATTTAGTGAAGGTGAAGAACCGCATCGTTATATTGTTGTTGCACCGAAAACAAAGGAAAAAGAAGCCTCACGTTAGGCTTCTTTTTTTTTGTGCGTTTTACCTGATTTGATTTTGCTAATACTGTGGATAAGTCTCAATGGCAGGCGCTCTATTCATTGTGGAAAAAATATGATATGCTAAGGCGTTAGGAAAAGAATGCCTACTTCATAGTTTTGAGGTGAAATATAGTGAATATGGATACGATTGCAGGTGTGGCCACGCCCATGGGGGAAGGTGGAATTGCAGTCATTCGCGTGAGTGGCGATGATGCAATTTCGATTGTGGATAAAATCTATCGAGGTAAAAATAAGTTATCCACTGTGGATAGTCATACGATACATTATGGTGCGCTGGTAGATCCCGTTGCTAATGAGCAAGTAGAGGAAGTACTAGTTTCTGTTATGAAGGCACCACGTACTTTTACACGGGAGGATGTAGTGGAAATCAATTGCCATGGAGGTTTGATTTCTGTAGAGAAGGTCCTCGATCTGGTGCTGGAGCATGGAGCAAGATTGGCAGAACCGGGGGAATTTACGAAAAGGGCCTTCTTAAACGGCCGTATTGATTTATCACAAGCGGAAGCCGTTATTGACCTGATTCGGGCTAAAACGGATAAAGCTTTAAAGGTAGCCTTATCACAAGTAGAGGGAAAGCTGTCCAAGCTAATTAAGGGCCTGCGTCAGGAATTAATAGAAGCAATGGCTCATATTGAGGTAACGCTTGATTATCCTGAGCATGATGTAGAAGAGTTCACCCAGAATTTCCTCCTAGGTAAGTGTGAGGAGGTAAAACAACAAGTGGCTCGTTTACTACAAACGGCTAAACAAGGTAAAATCCTGCGCGAGGGATTATCTACTGCGATTATCGGAAGGCCTAACGTTGGAAAATCGTCATTATTAAATAGCTTTGTACAGGAAGATAAGGCGATTGTAACAGAGATTGCTGGGACGACTCGCGACGTTATCGAGGAATATGTAAATGTAAGAGGGGTTCCTCTTCGTCTAATTGATACAGCTGGAATTCGGGAGACAGATGACATTGTTGAAAAAATCGGGGTAGAAAAGTCTCGCCAAATTCTTCAACAAGTCGATTTAGTGCTGCTTATGGTAAACTATAATGAGTTTTTAAACGATGATGATCTCGCTATTTTTGAGGCTGCTAAAGGCTTGCAGGTCATCATTATCGTCAATAAAACTGATTTAGAGCAAAAGCTGGATATAGATAAGATAAAAGAGGCTTTTCCGAGTGCACCTTTGATTTTAACGTCCATCAAGGAAGAGAAGGGAATCGATCAGTTAGAGCAAGCTATCGCCCATCTATTCTTTACAGGTCGTGTCCAACAGGAAGATATGACATATGTCAGCAACGCCCGCCATATTAATTTGCTGCGTCAAGCCGAACAGGCTATGGCAGATGCTATTGACGGCGTTCATCAACAAATGCCGGTAGATATGGTGCAGATAGATATTAAAAAGGCGTGGGAGTTATTAGGAGAAGTAATCGGAGAGAGTGTTGGCGAGGACTTAATTGATCAGATTTTCTCCCAATTCTGTCTCGGTAAATAGGAGGTAGAAACATGAGCACAACATACAACGGCGGGGAGTTTGACGTAATTGTTATCGGAGCGGGTCATGCAGGGTGTGAATCTGCGTTGGCAGCTGCTCGCATGGGATGTCAAACACTGCTTATCACGATCAATCTAGACGCTGTAGCCTATATGCCTTGTAACCCGTCAGTAGGTGGCCCTGCAAAAGGACACGTAGTTCGTGAAATTGACGCTTTAGGCGGCGAGATGGGTAAAAATACAGATAAAACCTATATCCAAATGCGGATGCTTAATACAGGAAAAGGCCCGGCTGTTCATGCGTTGCGTGCGCAAGCGGATAAGTTTGCATACCAGCATGAAATGAAGAAAACGATTGAAAATACGCCAAATCTCATTTTGCGTCAAGCGATGGTTGAGGAGCTAATTGTAAATAACGGCGTGTGCGAAGGGGTTATTACCAACACTGGGGCACAGTATAAAGCGAAGGCAGTCGTCGTTACCACAGGAACATACTTACGTGGAAAGATTATTATTGGTGATCTTCAGTATGAAAGTGGACCAAATAACATGCGTCCTTCCGTGCGTTTGGCTGAGCATTTAAAAGAATTGGGCTTTGAGCTCGTTCGTTTTAAAACCGGGACACCGCCTCGCGTGCATAAAAGTAGCGTTGATTTCTCCAAGATGGAAATTCAGCCAGGTGATGAGGAACCACGTGCATTTTCATACGAAACAACAGCTTCGATTCCTGAGCAATTACCATGTTGGTTAACATATACGAATCTGGAAACTCATGAAGTGATTCAGGACAATCTGCATCGTGCTCCGATGTATTCTGGTGCAATTGAAGGAACCGGGCCACGTTATTGTCCATCTATAGAGGATAAAGTAGTACGTTTCAATGACAAACCGCGTCATCAAATCTTCCTGGAGCCAGAGGGTCGTCATACAGAAGAGATGTACGTACAAGGTTTGTCAACCAGTCTGCCAGAGGATGTTCAGTTAAGCATGCTTCGTTCTATGGACGGTATGGAAAATGCTAAAATGATGCGTCCTGGTTATGCCATTGAGTATGATTCCATTGTGCCTACACAATTGTGGCCTTCATTGGAAACCAAATTGATAGAAGGTCTGTTTACAGCAGGACAGATTAATGGTACATCAGGCTATGAAGAGGCAGCAGGACAAGGTCTAATGGCAGGGATAAATGCAGCTCGTAAGGTACAGGGAAAACCTCCAGTGATCTTAGGTCGCGAGGAAGCATATATGGGTGTTCTTATTGATGATCTAGTTACCAAGGGAACGAATGAACCTTATCGTCTGTTAACCTCTCGTGCGGAATACCGTCTCTTGCTTCGTCATGATAATGCAGATATGCGTTTAACTGACATTGGTTACGAAATTGGTTTAATCAGTAAAGAACGCCACAACAAATTTCAACAAAAACGCGAGCTAGTAGCAAAGGAAAAGGAACGTCTGCATTCAACTCGGATTCGTCCAGAAAACGAATTGGCTCAGGAGGTACTTCGAGAAGCAGGTACTCCTGAACTGACAGAGGTGATTGATCTAGCTCAATTATTACGTCGTCCAGAGGTAACGTATGAGCATATCCACCGCATTTCTCCTGCTCCAGAAGAGTTAGATGTAGATGTTCGTGAGCAAGTAGAAATTCAAGTCAAATACGACGGATATATTCGTAAATCGTTAGCTCAAGTAGAAAAAATGAAAAAGGTGGAGGAAAAGCTCATTCCGAAAAGGATCGACTATACCGCTATTTCCGGTATGTCGAAGGAAGCGCGTGAAAAGCTACAAAAAATTCGTCCACTAAACATTGGTCAAGCATCACGTATTTCCGGTGTAACACCAGCTGATATCTCTGTATTGATGATTTATATGGAGCAATTTCATCGCATGCTAAACCAAGCCGCTGAATAGAGGAGACTGGAATGAGCAAACAGGATTTTTCTGCACGCCTACAAGAAAAAGGGATTGTGCTTACTTCCGAACAATTGGACCAGTTTGATCAATATTATCGTCTATTGGTCGAATGGAACGAAAAAATGAATTTAACGGGCATTACCGAAGAGGATGAGGTATATAATAAGCACTTTTATGACTCCATTTCTTTAGCGTTTTATGTTCCGTTGCAGGATATGAAGAAAATGGCCGATGTAGGAGGAGGTGCTGGTTTTCCAAGCATTCCGCTGAAGATTTGCTTCCCTCATTTACAGATGACCATCATTGATTCCTTGCAAAAACGTATGAATTTCCTAAGTCATGTGGGTACAGAACTAGGCCTGACGGATTTGTATCCTGTGCATGGAAGAGCAGAAGAGATTGGACAGGATAAAAAGTACCGTGAACAGTTCGATATCGTATCAGCCAGAGCAGTGGCACGATTGAATTTATTAGCAGAGTTTTGTCTGCCGTTGGTTAAGCAAAACGGCTTGTTCGCTTCCATGAAGGGCCCGGACGTTACGCTTGAACTAAATGAGGCGAAACGGGCTATTAAGCTACTTGGTGGTAAAACCCGTAAGGTAGAGAGCTTTGAGCTACCTGACGAAGCGGGGGAGAGAAATATCATTCTTATCAACAAAATAGAGACAACTCCCAAAACATATCCGCGTCGTCCAGGCATTCCGGCTAAAAAGCCATTGCTATAGTAGCTAGTTAAAGCATGTATATCACGGAGAAGTTGGTCCCAAATGGGGCTAACTTCTTTTTATATGTGAGCATAGGAAGGATAAATGACTCCATTTTTCACATAAAAATAAAAGAAAACAGGAAAAGTTTTAGCCCAATTAGCCGTTATACAAAGAGAGATATTTCATCCAGATTTTGTTACCCCTCAATGTCAACCAAATTCCAGTGTCTGTAGAAGAGGGCGGAGAAGGTCGAACGGAAAAAGATGAAGTAGAAAAAGAAGAGAAAATATTTGTATCAAAGGTAACAAGCTGGAAGAGAAAAAGCCGTAATGAAGAGAAATAAGACATCGCCATGTTTCACGTGAAACACAAAGATTATCTGTTTCGTCGGCAGGACTTTAAGCTTATGATGAAGAATACTTTGAAGCATAGAGGTGCCGGTTCTATCCGACATCGTCCTGTGCGAAATGTATAGTAACAAAAGCCTTAAGCCAGAGAAGAGATGTTCATATTCTTCTCTCTTTGCTTGTAAAGCGATAAATGTTGGGGAAATGATAAACCTAAGGCACTATCATCGCTGAATTTTGGCCATCAATAAAGAATTGGCCACCAAGAGTTTTTCTAACAGTGTGTAAAGAAGTGGGGGATTTCAGAATGACAGTAAAAAATCAATTTTCACGTTTGTTTGGTCTCTCGGATAAAGCGGAAAACGAGGAGATTAAGCAAATCCCAGTTGATGAGATTGTCCCCAATCCTTATCAGCCTAGAACTGTGTTTGACGATGGGAAAATTGAAGAATTGTGCCAAACCATTAAGACACATGGTATTATTCAACCGATTGTGGTTCGTGTTCGTAATAACCAGTTTGAGATCATTGCGGGAGAGCGCAGATGGCGTGCATCAAAGAAAATCGGTATGGAACGGATACCCGCTATTGTAAAAGATTTTAATGATACACAGACAGCTTCTATTGCTTTAATCGAGAATTTACAACGTGAAGGATTAACGGCCATTGAAGAGGCCTATGCTTATCAAAAACTGATTGACCTTCATAATCTAACGCAGGAGAGCTTAGCGCAACGATTGGGCAAAGGGCAATCGACCATCGCTAATAAATTACGGCTTTTACACTTGCCTCAACAAATTCAGGAAGCTCTCATGGCAAGACGGATTACAGAGCGACACGCACGTGCTTTGATACCGTTAAAGGATGCAGAGCTACAGATTAAGCTATTAGAAGAGATTTCTTTGCGGGAGCTTAATGTGAAGCAAACGGAAACCAGAGTGAAGCAATTATTAGAAATGATGGACAATCCTAAGCCTGAGAAGGAAAAACGGGGAAGATTTAAGGCCTTTTCACGTGATTCGCGCATTGCTATCAATACTGTGCGTCAATCTATTGATATGGTGATTCAAACAGGTCTGCCTGTGGAAACCAATGAAGAGGATTACGATGAATATTATCAATTTACGATTCGTATCCCTAAAAATCAAAAACCTCAGTCATAAAGCGGCATGAGCCGCCTTTCTTTTTCTGTATGATTATGTATATATGGAATACGGGCATCATCTAAAATGTGTACTTTATCAACAAAATCGTTCTTACAAACAGCTAATTTTGCGCGAACAGCGTCAGGAATACGACAAGCTGCTCTCACAAGTAACATGTACAAATGAGGTGGAGATTTTGGGGAAAGTAATTGCAGTAGCCAATCAGAAAGGCGGCGTTGGTAAAACAACCACTGCTGTGAATCTAAGCGCTTGCTTGGCTAGTATAGGCAAAAAGGTTTTATTAGTGGATATCGATCCACAAGGGAATGCTACAAGTGGTGTTGGTATTAATAAAGCCGATGTACGTTATTGCGTATACGATGTACTAATTAATGACATCAGTCCAATTGAAACAACTCTGCCCACTGAGATTGAGGGGTTATCTATTATCCCTGCTACGATACAATTAGCAGGTGCAGAAATAGAGCTAGTACCTACCATTTCACGAGAAATTCGCTTAAAAAAGGCACTAGAGGTCGTGAAAGATAACTATGATTTTGTTATTATAGATTGCCCTCCGTCTTTAGGGATTCTTACAGTCAATTCGCTGACAGCCTCTGACTCGGTGATCATTCCTATTCAATGTGAATATTATGCGCTTGAGGGGCTTAGTCAGCTTTTAAATACAGTTCGATTAGTTCAAAAGCATTTAAATGCTAATCTAGCTATTGAAGGAGTATTGTTAACGATGCTAGATGCGCGTACGAATTTAGGCATTCAAGTAATTGATGAGGTAAAAAAATATTTCCAAGATAAAGTGTATCAAACAATTATTCCACGCAATGTGCGACTAAGTGAAGCACCATCGCATGGACAAGCAATTATCAGCTATGATCCACGTTCGAGAGGGGCCGAAGTTTATACTGAATTGGCTAAGGAAGTGGTCGGTATATGAGTAAACGCTTGGGAAAAGGGTTAGGCGCCTTAATAACCTCTAATTTGATTGAAGAGAGCGAGCAAGTTACAGACGTCGAAATCAGTGAGATCCGTCCCAATCCATACCAGCCTCGTAAAGAATTTGAACCAAAAGCTCTGCAGGAACTAGGGGAATCTATCAAGATTCATGGCATCATTCAGCCTTTAATCGTCCGAAAGAGTATTAAAGGATATGAGTTAGTGGCGGGAGAACGACGTCTGCGTGCTGCTAAATTGGCAGGCTTAAAGAAAGTTCCTGTCGTTATCAAAAACTATACAGACCAACAGATTATGGAGCTTGCTCTCATTGAAAATTTGCAGCGGGAAAACTTAAATCCGATGGAAGAAGCCGAGGCATATTTTAAATTAATGGAGCATTGTTCCTATACCCAAGAGGAATTAGCACAAAAAGTAGGGAAAAGTCGCCCCCATGTAACCAATATCATGCGATTGTTACAGTTGCCTGATAAAATAAAAGAGCTAGTCGCTACGTCTTCCTTATCCATGGGACATGCGAGAGCGTTGATTCCTGTAGAAGATGCAGATTTACAATGGAAATTGGCTCGTGATGTGATTAAGTACGAATGGACGGTACGCCAATTGGAGGAAACGGTGAAACAACTGCATGTTTCACGTGAAACCAAAAAGAAAAAGCCTGCTACAAAGGAAAAGGTATACGTTCAATGGGAGCAACGTCTACAGAATCGTTTTGGAACGGGTGTTCAAATCAATAAAACGAATAAAAAGGGAAAGATAGAAATAGAATTTTACTCCGATGACGATCTGCAACGCATTCTTGATATTTTGCAAATAGAAGAGTAAAGGGGATTTTCCTATGTCAGTGACTTATTTGGATAATGCCGCATCTTCTTGGCCAAAGCCACCCCAGGTAAAAGAAGCAATGATAGAAGTAATAGACGATTACGCAGCCAATCCTGGTCGTGGAGGACATGCACTGGCGATGAAGGCCAGTAAAGCGTTGTTTCGGACGCGTGTACAACTTGCTAGGTTGTTCGGGATCGAGAACCCGAATAACCTCTTTTTTTACCAAAATGCAACTCAAGCGCTCAATCAGGCGATAAAAGGCTTCCTACAGCCGGGGGATCATGTAGTAACCTCATCGATTGAACACAATTCTGTACGCAGGCCACTTGAATATTTGCGCACGAAGCTTGGAATTGAAATTACATATGTCAGGCCGCGTGAAGATCAGTTCTTTTATGCTGAAGATTTTGCCCAAGCATTTCGGAAAGAGACCAAATTGCTTGTGGTTAGCCACGCTTCTAATTTAACAGGTATGATCTTACCGATTAAGGAGCTTGGAGAATTGTGTGAGCATCATCGGCTTACCTTCTTGGTGGATGCTTCGCAGACAGCAGGTGTTCTACCTATAGATGTTGCCGATATGAAGATTGATATGTTAGCTTTTCCTGGGCATAAGGGGCTATACGGACCACAAGGAACAGGATGCTTATTTGTCAGAGATGAGATTAATCTGGAGCCATTACTACATGGTGGGACCGGAAGCCAATCCGAGGCTATTGAGCAGCCAACGACCAGACCAGACCGCTATGAAAGCGGAACAGCTAATACGGTTGGTATTGCGGGGCTAGGTGCCGGTGTATCGTTCGTCCTGGAAACTGGGATTGAGAAAATTCATCAACAGGAATGGGCATTAGCAAAAATGACCCTTGAGGAATTAATGAAGATAGACGGGGTAAAGGTATATGGACCAGACCTGTCAATCGAACGGGTTGGGCTGGTTGCGTTTAATATAATGGGAGCAGATGCTTCTGAGATTGCCTTCATTTTAGACCAACAATACCAAATCGCTGTGAGGGCTGGTTATCATTGCACTCCGCTTGGCCATGAGACAGTTGGTACTGAAAAAAGAGGCGCTGTGAGAGCCAGCTTTGGGGTATTTAACGACGAAAATGACGTGAGACGACTGATTTCGGCAATCAGGGAGATTTCCGAGGCATTTTATGTCGGATAAAAGAGGATGAAGATGAAAAAGGCAACCTTACTAGCGTGTGAGGTCGCCTTTTTTACTATCAACTACCGTCTCGTATAAACGGTATATCCTTATATGTGTAATCAAACGGGGAAAACAATTGAGCTGTTGCTTTGTGAATAGCTGAGGCAATAATATCAGCCATACTGACTACAACATGTAGCCGAGTGTTTTGTAGGACGAAATACTCCATAAAGCCACCTACGTTGACAATTCCGGTGATATGGAAGTGCCCAACAGCGGGTAACTCTTTTTTTACTCCAGCTCCTGGTTTCACTGGACCATCAACGACGTTAATATATCCTACATGCTGGTATTGCCCTAGACAAGCATCAATGGCTACGATGAGAGCATTAGGATGCTTTTCTGTTATCAGCGCGATCTGATCCGCAAGATTAACGGCATGCACAGGTGATTCAAGTGTCCCATATACGAAAATATCGTCAAGAAAATATGTGTGTAGTCGAGAGCCAACCAAAGGACCTAAAGCATCACCGGTAGAGCGATCTGTTCCGATGCATAGGACTACTAGATCCTGATCTGCTGACTTTTGGAGGAAGCGTTCATAAAGATGCTCAGACAAGTTTCTCGTAGCTGACTCATGCGTGTGGTCAACCCTAAAGGGAGGATAAGAAACATCCCGATTCTCTTCAAATCGTTTCATAGATACCTCCACGAAATAAAAGTATTCCTAGTATATGGAGATTTAGGATGTTTTATACCTGAGGGGGGGATTGAGATTAGAAATTGATTAAAAACTGCAAGAGAAAGTAGAAGAGAGAGTCGTCTCCGGGTAAAATAGATAATGCTTTACGAATAAGCTGGTGAGTAAGTGTGATAGAGGCTGGAGGAAAAGGAGAGGGCACAAAGATGGAAAATACCGTCTTGATCGCTTTTGATTCAACACAGCAAGCATTACGGGCAGAAATGTTATTAGAATATGAGGATATCGAAATTGATACCCGACCGACGCCTAAGGAAATTACGGCTGGATGTGCACTATCTATTGAATTTCCCAGCGAATCATTTGAACGCGCACTGGCTATCATCACTTCACAGCACGTAGTCATACGTGGGTTTTTTCATTATGAAAATGGAACTTACGTAGAGATAGGTTTGTAAAAAGAAAGGGGTTAAAGAGACTTGGAGGAAATACAACAGGACTTGAATGCTAACTTGACTGCATTTCAAAAGATGTGGAATCAGGTGTATGGAGTACTATCAAATCCAGATTTTTGGGTGGATAAAGGGTTTGCTTTGATTGGGATTATTCTCATTATTGTGTTAGCCCGGATTTTAGTAACCATTATTGGAAAATCAGTTGATCGCATTTTTAGTAATCGAGAGAAAAGTATGATTCAATTTGACAGACGTCGAGTAGATACGATGCGCATACTGGTTAAAAATGTGGCTAGATACACAATCTATTTCGTTACTCTATTGGTGGTACTAAGACAGGTAGGACTAGATTTGCAGCCGGTATTAGTAAGTGCGGGTGTATTGAGTCTTGCTGTAGGTTTTGGAGCGCAGAGCTTAGTAAAAGACGTAATTACAGGATTTTTCATTATTTTTGAAGATCAATTTGCTGTAGGAGATATGGTAACGATCAATGGAGTGACAGGGACCGTCATGGTTATTGGTTTGCGTATCTCCAAAATTAAAAGCTGGACGGGAGAAGTGCATATCTTTCCGAATGGTACGATTAATCAAGTGACTAATTTCTCGGTTCAGAATTCAGTGGCTTTTGTTGATGTGTCTGTCGCTTATGAGGAGGATTTGACACATGTAGAAGAGATTTTAAAGGAAGTCGTAGAGAAAATGGGGAAAGAAGAAGAGGATATTGTCAATCAACCACAGGTATTGGGTGTTCAAGCGTTGGGACCGTCAGAGGTCATTATTCGTGTGACAGCAGAGTGTAAGCCTAATACGCATTTTGGTATTATGCGTAAGATGAGAGCACGAATTAAACAAGAATTTGTTCGTAGAGGTATTGAAATCCCATACCCTAAAACTGTTATGATGGGAAAAGATAATAAAGTGATAAATCCAGGTGGGTGAATTCATGGAAAGAAAGCAATTTGATCTGGGGGATATTGTCCAGATGAAAAAACAGCATCCATGCGGCACAAATGCATGGAAGATTATTCGTATGGGGATGGATATTCGAATTAAATGTACGGGATGCGATCACAGTGTGATGATTCCGAGATTGGAATTTGAAAAGAAGATGAAAAAAGTATTGGTGCCAGCAGCGCCAAAAGAGTCCGCAGAAGAATAGCTGTAGAGATGCTGAATGCAAAAAAGATGCCTCGATTATAGGGGCATCTTTTTGTGTATAGAAAAAACTTTCCACAAAAATAAATAAAAAAATGTGGATAACCCAAAAAGTGAAAACCCATATATAGCAAGGCTTTCACTTGTATATAACTTTTTTTGAAAAAACTATCCACAAAGATATCCACAGGCTTATCCAGGATAGAATTGAATAATTTTGTGACAATTTATCACAATAAAAGAGATGAACACGATCCCATCCAATTTTCTTACATAAAAAATAACGAATCTAGCCTGTTTAGAAATGATGATGGAACTGTTACGTTAGTAGAAAGGAGCAAGTTGCTATGATTTTTCTCAAAGGAAAAAGTCTGGTATGGGCAGTTGTTGCATGCACATTTTTTATCCACAGCAGCTTCATGTCTATTTCTTTTGCCTATCCACAAGTGGGTAACAAAGAGACACAACGAACATCATATCAAAATCGCAAAGAAATTCCAACCATTTTTACATGGAATTTATCAGATATTTATCCAAATGTATCAGCGTGGGAAAAAGATAAGCAGGAGACAAAGCGATTAGCCGACGCTTTTGCAGCTCAACAGGGCAAATGGGGGAAATCAGCCAAGGCGCTTGCTCAGGGGATGGAAGCGTATAGTCAATTGATGCGGTTACTCGATAAGGTGAATGTGTATGCTACATTGAATTTTGATATACAAACGGCTAACCCAAGTGCTCAGGCAATTGTCAACCAAGCCGAAAAAATCCGAGTATATGTTAAGGAACGAACCTCTTGGGTAGGTCCAGAGCTTGTTTCTATTCCCGATCAAAAGATGAAACAGTTTTTACAGGCACCAGAATTAGCCCCTTATAAACCATTTATTCAAGAAACAATACGTGTAAAACAGCACATGCTCCCAAGAGAACAGGAGCAATTGTTGGCTTCCTTTTCTTCGTTGGGGGGAACGCCAGAAAATATTTATAAGATGATTTCCAAAGACATCCCACTGCCTCTAATAAAAGATGAAACAGGTAAGATGGTGCCGTTAACCAGAACAAACTATGCCACTTATTTGGAAAGCAAGGATCGGCAAGTAAGAAAAGCCGCCTATCAAGCTATGTATCGGACACTAGAGAAATATCAGGATACCTTGGCTCAGACGCTGGCAGGACAAATTAAAGCAAATAACCTATATGCATCAAGTAGAAAGTATAAGAATGCTTTGGAAGCTAGTCTTACACCAAATCAGGTGCCTGTAGAGGTATACGATCAACTCATTTCCACTGTAAATAAGAACATACCGCTCTTGGAGCGTTATCTTAAGCTCCGTAAAGAGATGCTTTCATTACCAGAGCTTCATATGTATGACTTATATGTACCCCTTGTAGATCAAAAAAATGATTATATCCCCTATGAACAAGCAAAGGACTTGGTTATAAACGGGCTTGCACCACTTGGTGAGGAGTATGTATCTGTGATTAAAAGAGCGTTGGATAATCGATGGATAGATGTATATTCTACACCTGATAAAAGAACAGGGGCTTACCAATGGGGGGCTTACGATACCCATCCTTATGTTTTATTAAATTATCAAGGCTTAAAAGGAGATGTTTCAACTATTGCCCATGAATTGGGACATGCTATGCAATCGTATTACACAAACAAGGCACAGCCTTATATAACTTCGGGTTATCCGATTTTTACGGCCGAGGTTGCTTCCACTATGAATGAAAATCTACTATTTACGAGCCAATATAAAAAGGCAAAGACAAATAAAGAGAAAATGGCATTACTCGTGCAAAACTTAGAAAATTTCCGTACCACCTTATTCCGTCAAACTCAATTTGCCGAATTTGAGAAAGCCATGTATGAAGCTGATCAACGCGGTGAAGCACTACAAGCGGACTCCCTTAAGAAAATGTATCTGGATATCAATAAAAAATATTATGGCAAGCAGGTAGTTATGGATCAGGAGATCGCCATGGAATGGGCCCGCGTCCCTCATTTTTTTTATAACTTTTATGTCTATCAATATGCTACAAGCTTTGCGGCATCCGTAGCTCTTGCGAAACAAGTAGAAGAGGGCGGGAAACCAGAAGCTGAACGTTTTATCAAGACGTTACTTTCATTGGGCAGCTCTAAGCCGCCGCTTACTGTTTTGAAGGAGGCGGGGGTAGATATGACCACAGCTAAACCAATAGAGGATGCGATGAAGGTATTTGAAGAGAGACTAGATGAATTGGAAGGATTGCTGAAGGAAGCTAAGAAGAAAACCTAGGTAAGCTGGGTTTTCTTTTTTATTACTTTGATAAGGAGTAGATGTATACGTAGGTTCGAAAGTTGGAATTGTAGGACCGGCAAATGTCTTGTAAAGGAAACATCTCGTAAAGAAAACGAAGCAAACCCCTAATAATAAAGGTTTGTTTCTATAAATAGCTTACAGGAAATAGACTATTAATTCAATTTGGGATGAATAAAAAAAAGACCGCCTACGATATCGTTATGGCGATCTTCGTTATAAAAAATTACGTCGATTTACAGTTCGTAGCATCTTATTACTTTGGCTCCTTTTTGATGAAAAAAGAGAGCAGAATTATTACCGCACTTATTGCTAATTCCCAATAGAAAAGCGTATAGAAAGAATCTAAAGGGTGATTGTAGTATGTTTTAGTAAATTTATATTTTTCTAATGCGAACCATTCACCCCAAACCATCGCCAAAAACAACTGAAAAAACGCTCCAAAAAGAAAAGCAACACCTATTTTAAACATAAAATCTGAATCCCTCCTAAATACGGAATATATTTAAAATACTACAAATAGTATGGAATATCCAATTATTGTATGCTAATATAAAAATGTTTAAATTTTACAATAATGGAGGAATGTGTGTTGTGAAAAAGCTAATAGCGTTATCTATAGTGGCTGCACTATCTATCGGAGTCAGCATTCCTTGGACAAGTACCAATGTTCAAGCCAATGAGTTACCAGCCGCATTAAGCGAAAGCAGCATTGTACCAGATAAGGTAGAATACATTACAAGTGAAAATGGACATAGAGTACCTGTTATTTACATCGCTGATCCTGATAAGGCCCAAAAATTCATGGAACAGAATGGATTTAAAAAAGAATCCGCCAACAATGATCAAATTGCTAAAGACAGTGAAAAAAGAAAAGGTATCCAGCCAGCTCTTTTTGATACTTATGAATATGTTGATTACGTTGGACCTATGAAATACGATTATCGAGTGGACTATACAGAAAATAGGACAAAAAAGGATTTTGAATGGGTACGTACAGTGGAGAGAGAGTCATACTCCAAAACTTCGATAAATGTGGGTGGGGGATTTGAAAAGGTTTTTAATGCTGAGGTAGGAAAAGAATGGGTTGAGGAAGCCAAATATAAAGATACATTCACCGTGAAAATTCCTCCCAAAAAACAAGGGGAAATTTGGACATGGAATAATGCTAGGGTGTATAAATTTAAAGAAATTGGAACGTTCAGTACAGTCAATTTCACCGCCACTCTAGTAACCAATTATTTTGGTAATAGTATCGTCGTTACAGACTTTAGAGATCCTCATGGCAAACCTCCTAGAAAATAAAAAGAACATATAGCAATCACTCACGAAGCCCCTTCTCTATTGTTCCAGTTTGGTAGCTTCCTTGTGAGCTTTCCGGGATTAGTCGTGACAAGAGTCACCGTTCCCCCGGCCCCAAAAAGTAAGACCGCCATTAAACCTTCCAAAGTCTGACGATCTTACCCTATGCTAGTCAATCCCATTGAGAGATAGCCTATTGTATAGAATCGTAGGTGCGCCAGCATCTACGTTTTTTTATTTACTCCATACCTAAACCTTGTAGGATATGTATAATTTTTACGCAACAAAATGTACTGTATACAATAAAACCTTACAGTCAGGGAAGCGATATAAAATTGCAATAGGCATTAAGAAATGAAACAATGAGTTTATTGACAAGATAGGCGCTATATTTTGTATGAAATTTGAAACTCTATATCCCAAAAGGAAAAGCGGTATTATAACTGACTGTAAAATTAAGGCTGAACTTGATTTAAAAACGACGACTTTTTATAAGATATGAAACAAATATGAAAAAGCAATTTTAGGTCTAATTGTGGGAACCATTTCTATTAAAGATTGGAAACTGTGTGATTGTATTATAACCAGTAAGTCTTTATACTAAAGAGCATGTTCTATTTCGGAAAATAAGGAGTGTATATATAAATGGGAATGTCTTGTGGGATTGTAGGTCTTCCGAATGTTGGGAAATCTACCCTATTTAATGCAATTACGCAAGCGGGAGCAGAATCCGCAAACTATCCTTTCTGTACCATTGATCCTAACGTGGGTATCGTTGAAGTACCTGATCCACGTCTAAACAAATTAACAGAGATCGTTGTTCCAAACAAAGTTGTACCTACCGCTTTTGAATTCGTGGATATCGCTGGTTTGGTTAAAGGAGCGAGCAAAGGGGAAGGATTGGGGAACCAATTTTTGGCCCATATTCGTGAAGTAGATGCGATTGCACAGGTGGTACGTTGCTTTGAAGATCAGAACATTGTACACGTTGCAGGTAAAGTAGACCCTCTAAGCGATATCGAAACCATTAACCTGGAATTGGTATTTGCTGATTTAGATTCCGTTACTCGCCGTATTGATCGTATGGGGCGTAAAGCGAAATCAGGTGATAAAGAGGCAAAGGTAGAGCTTGAGGTATTAGAAAAACTAAAGGCCGCTTTTGAAGAAGGTCAAGCAGCACGTGGTGTTGAGCTAACAGAAGATGAGCTTAAAATCATTCGTGACCTGCACCTGTTAACCATTAAACCAATGCTGTATGTTTGTAATGTAGCGGAAGACGGCATCCACAATGCTGATGAGAATCCGCATGTGCAAGCAGTTCGCAAGCATGCTGAATCTGAAGGCGCTGAGGTAGTTATTATCAGTGCAAAAGTAGAATCCGAAATTGCTGAATTAGAAGGCGAAGACAAGGAAATGTTCCTAGAAGAGCTAGGACTGCAAGAATCAGGTCTTGACCGCTTGATCCGAGCTGCTTATTCCTTGCTTGGTTTGATTACGTACTTCACGGCTGGGGTTCAAGAGGTGCGTGCATGGACAGTTCGTCGCGAAACCAAGGCTCCTCAGGCTGCTGGTGTTATTCATACAGACTTTGAGCGTGGATTTATTCGTGCCGAAGTGGTAGCTTATGATGATTTGGTAGCGGCGGGCAATGTGAATGCTGCTCGTGAAAAAGGGAAATACCGCTTGGAAGGTAAAGAATACGTGGTAAAAGATGGCGACGTTATTCATTTCCGTTTCAACGTGTAATCTCTTGATTTGTCCTTAATGGTTTGTTATAATTCTTAAATGCGAGTATGGAAATGGGTGCCTCTAGTAGGTTTCATTAGCACTCGCTCCTTGCCCTTTTTTAAAGGGCCGCTAGTCCAAAAGGAGGTGAAGAAGGTATGCGTCAATATGAAGTAATGTACGTATTGCGTCCAGACCTTGAAGAAGAGAAAGTGAAAGCGAATGTAGCTCGTTATAGCGAAATCGTTACTAACAATGGTGGAGAAATCACCAAGCTTCAAGAAATGGGTAAGCGTCGTCTTGCTTATGAAATCCAAAAGTTCAAGGATGGTTTCTACGTTTTGATGAACTTTAAAGCTAACGCTGAGGTTGTTTCTGAAACTGAGCGTTTGATGAAAATTAACGACGACGTTATTCGTTTCCTTTTCGTAAGAGAAGATCAGTAATCGTTGTCGCGGGGAGGGAGTCTTATGCTAAATCGTGTTATTTTAATTGGAAACTTAACAAAGGACCCTGAATTACGTTATACGCCCAATGGTGTTGCGGTAACGACCTTTACCTTGGCGATAAATCGTCCTTATTCTGGAGCCGGTGGCGAAAAAGAAACGGACTTTATCAATATTGTAGCATGGCGTCAATTGGCTGATCTATGTGCAAACTATCTTCGTAAAGGTAGAAAAGCTGCTGTAGAAGGCCGTTTACAAACCAGAAGCTATGATAATAAAGAAGGTAAAAGAGTATACGTAACAGAAGTTGTCGCAGATAACGTGCAATTCCTAAGCTCACGTGAAGCGAGTGAAGGAAACACCGGCTATGACCCTGGTCCAAGCTATGGTGGCACGCGTCCGGCTTCCAAAGGTAATAACGATTCATTTAATGACCCCTTCGCCGATTCTGGAAAGCCGATTAACATCTCAGATGATGATCTGCCTTTCTAGTTAAGTTCTAGATCGTATGTAAACTATCATAACTTGAAAAGGAGGGACTCTCATGGCACGTAAAGGACGTCCTAATAAACGCCGTAAAGTTTGCTACTTTACTGTTAATAAGATTAAAAAGATCGATTATAAAGATATTGATCTTCTTAAGAAGTTCATCAGTGAGCGTGGTAAAATCTTACCTCGTCGTGTAACTGGTACTTCTGCTAAATATCAACGTAGATTGACAATCGCTATTAAACGCGCTCGTCAAGTAGCGTTGCTGCCATATACGGCTGAATAGAATCAATAAAGTCAAAGGGGGGCACAGAGCGTGGCCCCTCTTTTTCCATATTTATAAGAGGGGAGTCGCTCCTGTTTGCCTAATCGAACAAAACAACTAGCAGAAAGTGCTTTGTTACTGGGAATTGCAGGCGTGTTTCTCTTTGTAAGCCTTGCAACTCCTCTATCTGGCGTATTCTCTTTCTTGTTGCCTATTCCGTTCATTATTTTAGCCATGAGACGTACTGGCAAACAAATGATTATCATAGCAATAGCATATGCTGTACTTGGGCTGATCATTAGCTCGATTGCTGGTGTTATTTTTGCGATATCTGCCGTATTGCTGGGCTGGGTGATGGGCTTTGCGTATAGGAATACCAATCGGGCATTTCCAAGTATTTTTGCAGGTTCTATTGTTAAAGCGCTGTCTTATGTATTTTTAGTGTATGTATCATCGAAGCTGATGGGCATTGATATTGTTCAGCAATTCCATGAAGGAAAAGAATTAGTTTTAAATAATCCGCAGCTTTTGGAGTTAAGACCCCCAGAGTTTACTGTAGAGGCATGGAAAAAATTTTTAATTGACATATTTGAGATGTTGACCATGCTGTTGCCGTTTATCATTATGTTTGGTAGCTTTGTATCTACCACGTTCATTCATTGGATGGCACGGCTGATCAGTAAAAGACTGTCCATTCAAATTCCAGCTTTGCCACCTATACGACAATGGCAATTACCGAGATCACTTCTGTTTTTTTATGTGGTTACGTTGCTGTTTATGTTCTTCAATAGGAATACAATGGGTCAAACAACGACTGGTTCTTTGTTATTTAACTTGTTTTATGCACTGCAATTCCTGTTTTTTATTCAGGGAGTAGGGTTTGTTGCATTCGTTGTTGATAAATATAAGAGCAAATGGCGTTTTCCATATGTCTTTGCTGGAGTATTTATTTTTCTCATCCTAGCTACTATACTTAATATAGGCGGGGTAGTATTATTGTTGACTACCGTATTAGGATTCGTGGGATTGCTTGATTTGGGCATACGATTACGTACTAGACTTGAGAGTAGAAAGTGAAGAGGAGCTGAGTAAATGCCCAAGTTCCTGTTTAAACGTTGGTATGGCTTACATATGGTTTTAGCTTTAAGTTTTAGCTTAGTGCTTGTCGCCATCTTAACGTTATATCACTGGATATATGGCGCGATAGGGATAGTGTGCATTATCGGTCTCATATTAGCCACGCTTCAAATTGAAAAGAGATTTCAGCAAGACTTAAAAATGTATATTGCCACTATTAATCATCGAGTTAAGAAGGCAAGTGAAGGCGTATTGCAGGAAATGCCGATTGGGATACTGCTGTTTAATGAGGATCGAGAGGTTGAGTGGACGAATCCTTATATGCAACAAATGACCAATATGGAGAATTTGATCGGAAAAGAACTAGCTGAACTATTTCCTGCCCTTGAATGGAAAGCAGAACAGAAAAAGCTTGATTTCACCTTTGGCGAGCGGATTTATGAGGTTTTAATTCGCCCCGAGGAACGTTTGCTGTATTTTACCGATGTAACCGAATATAAAGAGCTAGCAATTCGGTATCAGCAAGAAAAAACCATTGTGGGTATCATTCATCTCGATAACCTTGATGAACTGAGTCAGGTAATGGATGACCAAAGCCGTACATTACTTACGACCAGTGTATCTGGTGTGATACTCGAATGGGCACAGAAGCATGGGATTTTACTTCGTCGCATGAGTTCTGATAAGTTTTTAGCGGTTATGGATCGCGCTACCTTGGATCGGTTAGAAGAAACACGTTTTGATATCTTGGATGTCGTGCGCGAAATGACGGCTGACAACAAGATTCCTATTACGTTATCCATTGGGGTAGGTGCAGCAATGCCAAGCCTAGTGGAAGTGGGCAAAAATGCTCAGTCCAGTCTAGATATTGCTCTTGGACGCGGTGGTGACCAAGCAGCGGTGAAGGTTGGAAATAAATTAACCTTCTATGGTGGCAAGTCGAATGCCGTTGAAAAACGGACGCGTGTTCGTGCGCGAGTTATTGCTCATGCGCTACGTGATTTAATCCACGAAGCTGAGCAAGTTATTGTCATGGGACATAAGAATGCCGATATGGATTCTATCGGTGCTTGTCTTGGTGTGATAAAAACCGTACAAATACACAACAAACCAGGCTTTATTGTGTTGGACGAGGTAAATCCAGCGATTGAACGACTTATGAAGGAAGTGAATCAATCCCCGCTAGCGGAAGCATTCATTTCACCAGATCAAGCCCTACAGATTGTATCTTCAAGAACTTTATTAGTGATTGTAGATACACATCGTCCGTCACTTGTGGTTGAATCCCGTCTGTTGCAAGAAACCAGCCGCATTGTGGTTATTGATCACCATCGTCGCTCTGAGGAATTTATTAATGATCCAGTTCTGTTGTATTTGGAGCCATACGCTTCCTCTACAGCCGAGCTAGTTACGGAGCTTCTACAGTACCAGACTGATCGTGTTAGCCTAGATAGCGTGACTGCTACAGGGCTATTAGCCGGGATTGTAGTTGATACCAAAAGCTTTGCATTCCGTACAGGTTCACGTACCTTTGAGGCAGCCTCCTTCTTGCGGAGGAATGGTGCCGATACTGCAATGGTGCAGCGTTTCTTGAAAGAGGATATCCAACAGTTTGTCAAACGCGCACGCGTAGTTATGAATACAGAGGTGTATCGTGACAAGATGGCAATCGCTGTGGGTGATCCTAAGGAAACCTACACTCAGGTACAGGTAGCACAAGCAGCAGAGGCTCTATTAACACTTGAGGGAGTTCAGGCTTCGTTTGTCATTGCTATGCGAGCTGATGAAGTAGTTTTAATAAGTGCCCGTTCCTTAGGCGATATAAATGTACAGTCCATCATGGAAAAAATGGGTGGAGGCGGTCATTTAAATGGAGCCGCTACTCAAATGAAAGATATTGCCATACCTGACGCTGTACGATTGTTAAAAGATGTTATAGACACAGAATTGTAAAGGAGGACGTTTCAAATGAAAGTAATCTTTTTGAAGGATGTAAAAGGACAAGGAAAAAAAGGTGAAATCAAGGAATTGTCTGAGGGCTACGTACGCAATTTCTTACTTCCTAGAGGCTTAGTAAAAGAAGCAACAGAGGGAAACGTTAAGAATTTAGAGGCACAAAAAAAGAGCGAAGATAAAAGAAAAGAGCAAGAAAAATTAGAAGCCCAACAATTGGCTGAGAAAATGAATGAAATGACCGTTAAAATAAAAGGGAAAGCCGGTGAGGGCGGACGTCTTTTTGGTGCGATTTCCAGCAAGCAGGTAGTAGAAGCGTTGGAAGAGCAATTTAACGTAAAAGTGGATAAACGCAAATTAGATATGGAGCCTATTCGTTCTTTAGGTGTTACACAAGTAAAAACAAAGCTCCATCATGATGTTGTAGCGATTTTGAAAGTACATGTAGTAGAAGAGTAAAATTTGAACAGAAGTTGAGGGGTGTGAAGTGAGCGATTTATATTTGGACCGAGTGCCGCCGCAAAATATAGAGGCGGAAGAATCGGTGTTGGGTGCGATTTTCTTATCCAAAGAAGCGCTTATTACTGCGATGGAACTCCTTCGCCCAGAAGACTTCTATAAAACTTCTCACCAGCGTATCTTCAATACCATGCTTGCTCTTTATGAAAGAGGAGAGCCTGTTGATCTTGTAACCGTTACGGCAGATTTACAGGATCAAAAGGTCTTGGAAGAAACGGGTGGTGTTGTCTATTTAACATCCCTCGCTAGCTCTGTTCCTACAGCGGCGAATATTGAGTATTATGCCAAGATCGTAGAAGAGAAATCATTGCTTCGTCGATTAATTCGTACAGCAACTAAAATTGCTAATGATGGCTACTCACGTGAGGATGAAGTAGGCGAAATCATTGCGGATGCGGAAAAATATATCCTAGAGATCGCACAAAACCGCAATAGCGGAGGATTTATTCCTATTCGTGATGCTTTGATGGAAACCTATGAGCGTATTGAATTTTTAAGCCAAAGAAAAGGCGATATAACAGGTATTCCATCTGGTTATCCTGATTTAGATAAAATGACGGCAGGTTTTCAACGATCTGACCTGATTATTTTAGCTGCTCGTCCTTCTGTAGGTAAAACAGCGTTTGCTTTGAACGTAGCGCAGAACGTTGCCGCGAGGGCGAATGAAACAGTAGCTATCTTTTCTCTTGAGATGTCAGCGTCTCAGCTTGTACAACGTATGATTTGTGCGGAAGGGAATCTAGATGCTTCCCGTATGCGCTCTGGTGGGTTGGAAGAGGATGATTGGCAAAAGCTAACGATGGCAATTGGTACTTTAGCGAAGGCCCCCGTCTATATTGATGATACACCAGGTATAACCGTACAGGATATTCGTGCAAAATGTCGACGTCTTCAAACTGAAAAAGGATTAGGTCTCATTTTAATTGACTACTTACAGTTAATTCAGGGACGAGGAAAAGGTGACAACCGACAGCAGGAGGTATCTGAGATCTCACGTACGTTAAAAGGGATAGCCCGTGAGTTAAATGTACCTATCATTGCTTTGTCACAGTTAAGCCGTTCTGTTGAGCAGCGACAAGATAAACGTCCAATGATGTCAGATATCCGTGAATCAGGTTCGATTGAGCAGGATGCTGATATTGTTGCCTTCCTATATCGTGATGATTACTACGATAAGGAAACTGAGGCCAAAAATATTATTGAGATTATCATTGCCAAGCAACGTAATGGTCCTACCGGAACCGTTGAGCTTGTTTTCTTAAAGGAATTTAATAAATTCGTCAGCTTAGATCATCGTTATCGGGATGTAGGCTAACAAAAACGAGCCATCTTCCATTTCAAGAAGATGGCTTTTTTGTGTTATGACGGGCAGAAAATACGCATTTCTTATTTTTACTAGGTACAGCAAGAGCTTATTTTCGCCTGTTTTTCTTTTTTTGACATATACTAAGAAAAATAGGTAAAAGGACAGGGAAGCCTGCATCTTATTGGCATAAAATGAATATGTATTTACGAACATATAGTAATAAGGATTATAAAATGTTCGTGATTTGGTTGACATCTGTTCGTTGCTTTAGTAAAATGAGTTTGTTTTTCTGATTATTAATCAGGAGGTGTGTTCATTGTCAACAGTCGTGGTTGTAGGAACCCAATGGGGCGATGAAGGAAAAGGAAAAATTACAGATTACTTAGCAGAAACAGCAGAGGTAGTAGCACGTTACCAGGGTGGTAACAATGCTGGTCATACCATTATTTTTGATGGGAATAAATATAAGCTCCATTTGATTCCATCCGGGATCTTTTATAAGGATAAAATCTGCGTAATTGGAAACGGCATGGTTATTGATCCTAAGGCATTGGTAGCAGAGCTAGAATATCTGCATGGTCATGGATTTACTACGAATAATTTAAAAATTAGCGATCGTGCTCATGTTATTCTGCCATACCATATTAAGCTGGATGGAGTAGAAGAAGAGAGCAGAGGCCAAAACAAAATCGGTACTACTCGTAAAGGTATCGGTCCTGCTTACATGGATAAAGCAGCGCGTATTGGTATTCGTATCGCTGATTTGATGGACAAAGAAGAGTTTAAGGAAAAGTTAGCTCGGAACCTAGTTGAGAAAAACCGCGTTCTTGAGAAGCTTTATAACGAAGAAGGTTTTAAACTAGAAGATATCTATGAAGAGTATCTGAAGTATGCTGAAATCATTCGTCCATACGTAACGGATACATCAGTCGTATTAAATGACGTTATTGATAATGGAAACCGTGTGCTATTTGAAGGTGCTCAAGGGGTACTGTTAGATATTGACCAAGGTACTTATCCATATGTAACATCATCTAACCCGATCGCTGGTGGGGTGACTATCGGTTCTGGTGTAGGACCATCCAAAATTCATCAAGTAATTGGCGTGGCGAAAGCATATACAACACGTGTAGGAGACGGTCCATTCCCTACAGAATTACACGATGCAACAGGAGATCACATCCGTGAGGTAGGCTTTGAATTCGGTACAACAACAGGAAGACCTCGCCGTATCGGCTGGTTTGATACTGTGGTGGTTCGTCATGCCCGTCGCGTGAGTGGTATCACTGGTTTAGCAATTACGAAGCTAGATACACTATCTGGCATCGACAAACTTCGAATTTGTACGGCTTATAAGTACAAAGGTGAGATTCTAAACGAATTCCCGGCAAGCTTAAAGGTACTGGCTGAATGTGAGCCAGTATATGAAGAGCTTGAGGGTTGGAGTGAAGATATCACGGGCATACGTGATTTAAATGATTTGCCTGCTACTGCTCGTCACTATATCGAGCGTATCACACAGCTAACAGGAGTACCTATGTCTATCTTCTCCGTTGGGCCTGACCGTGAACAGACAAATGTAGTAAGAGGCATTTACGTATAGGCTCTTGCCAAATGAAAAAAAAGCGGTTCTTATGCTTATCACTAGCATAGGAACCGCTTTTTTATGAACGGAAATAATGATTTTTCTACCTCTTCGTAAAAAAATTGTTTGGGACAGTCACCAGTACCCACCATCTGGGCATATCTTATCGTATACCAAATGAAAACGGGGTGCTTGATAATGGGATTCGATCAAAAAGCAATGACACTGGTTGGCAAAGATGTGGAAGTTAAAATGTTTAATGGTGTAATCATCAGCGGGACGATGACTCATGTAAGCAAGGGATATGTTTGCTTCGTACTTGGCAAAAGAGAGAATGATACAAACAAAAAGAAAGAAATTCGCAGACTATCCATACGTGACATCACCTCAATGGTAGCTATTAACTAAATTATGCACGATTATGTACATTAGAATGGCAGGGGTTATTGATTAAAAAACACGATAAGTCATGTAATACGTTTGATTTGACTGCTCCACAAAAAACAGGGGTAACAGGAAAAAGGACTGTTTTCTACGTCTATATGACTACATGTAGACGTTTCAAAACAGTCTCTTTTCCTTATTCCTAAGAGGTCCAGATAGGTTAAATCAGCCCGCCATGAGATTGGATAATCTGATTGGCCTTACTACTGATGGCATCATCCACTAGGCAGGTTAGCAGCAGGTTTGGCATAGTAGCCTCAGCACCTCGATCAGCCATGCCGCTAGCAGAAGGGTCAGAAGCTGCTAGCACACTAGCATCACGACCAGAAGGAAAGTCTCCGCTTAACGTCATACTTCCTAAATTGGGTATTTCCCCAGTAATGGGATTCATTATGCGGTCTACACCTTCTCCCGGATAGCTACTTACCTCATCAATCTTAACTGTGGAGCATCCTAGCTGCTGTAATTCGTTTGCTGCCTGTTGAGCGCTCTGAAGGGATGAAAATCCTGCTAAAATACTAATTTCTTTCATAGAAATTGCCTCCAGTCGTTGAGAAGTATGTACGAACTGACTTATTTTTTGATCAGTGACGACTGCCCTTGCTTTTACATGCCATGGGTATTATTTCCTACGAAAATCATCGTTCATATACAGGTAAATAGTACCTTGTTATTCTTTTACAATCTTGTGACTTTATTATTACTCGACACATTACTATTTATTCGACCGGATTTTACACTTGATGTCGATTGCTGTGATGTGATACAGTTTAATAAGTTGGCTTAATTAGGAAATTTGACAGGTATAATTTAACTCCAGACACAATGTGCTGGAACATTTTGTTTTTTCAACTTTTGCGCGAGTAATGTTGATGTTGGAAAGGCTTATAGGAGGTATTAATGATGCGACCGGCCGAATGGAAAGACTGGTTGGTTCAGCGTGTCAAGCCATTGCTTGATACATGTAATCAAAGTTCCAGACGAATTGCAGACCGTGCTTGGGCATATATCCTTAGCCATAAGAAACAATCTGTTACTGTAGCTGTGACACTTGTAATGGGTGCTACTAGCGTAACCTATGCGAATTATTACTACACTTCTAATATGACTCCCCTTTATCATGTCATGCTAAATGGTAAAGAGATGGGTGTGGTGGACAACCCTGAAGTAGTGAGGCAATGGACGGAAGAACGCTTAAAGGAACAGGAACAGAAACATCATGCCCCGCTTACGCTAAGTGATAATATCACCTTTGCAGAAGAAAAGGTGTTTAAAGGGCAGGTAAACAATCAAGAAACACTTCAAACACTTGAAAAGGAAGCAAATCTTCAGGTTGAAGCCATCAAGGTAATGGTTGGGGACAAACTTGTGGGGTATGCGGCTAATCAAGAACAAGCGGATAAAGTTTTAGCTGATATCAAGGAACGATACAGTGGCGTTCCGACGAATAAAACGAAGAAACCAGAAGTTATGGCGGCTTCCCTATCGACTGACAAACAGATTAAGTCAGTTTCGTTCAAGGAAAAGATTTCTCTAGATACAGAAACTGTACCGGCTGATAAGATTATACCGGCTAACAAGCTAGAGGAAGTATTAGTTAAAGGTACAGCACAAGAAACAATACATTCTGTTAAGCCTGGTGATACAGTTAGCGGAATTGCTAAAAAATATGGAATTACCCAAAAAGAGATATTTAAAAACAATCCTGGTGTTACTGAGAATACGTTGCTTCAATTGGATCAAAAATTAAATGTTACCGAGATTCGCCCTTATGTGACGGTTCAAGTGGTGGAAAACGCGACTAAGGACGAAAATATTTTTTATCAAATTGAAACAAAATCGAATGCCAAAATGCCTAAAGGTGAAACGAAAGTAGTTCGCGAGGGTAAGAATGGTTTAAAACGTGTTCAGTACGAATATGTAAAAGAAAATGGTCAGCTTGTAGCAACAAAGATGGTCGATGAAGATATGATTCAACAACCCGTTTCAAAAATTATTGAAAAAGGTACGAAGGTCATAGCGGACCGTGGTACCGGTCGTATTGCTTGGCCAGCTAGGGGCTATATTAGCAGTGGGTTTGGAACTCGCTGGGGACGTATGCATAAAGGTATTGATATTGCGGGATCAGGTACAGTGAAAGCAGCAGATAACGGTCGCGTTGTCCAAGCTGGCTGGAATGGAGACTATGGTATTTCCGTAACGATTAATCATGGGAATGGCACGCAAACCCTTTATGGACATTTGCGCAGTGCAAAGGTAAAAGTTGGACAAGTTGTCAGCAAAGGTGGAGCCATTGGTATTATGGGATCTACAGGTGACTCTACAGGTGTCCATCTTCATTTTGAAGTGCACAAAAACGGGCGTTTGTTAAACCCGCTTTCTGTGTTACGCTAACTATAGACAATTCAACAGACCAATTCTGACAGAAATGTCAGGGTGGTCTGTTTTCTTTTTCTCTACTAGTTATGTGAGGCTCTGTAGATTGCTTGAAAGGGAATTATTCGTTAAAGTGGAATGGATAGAGTACACGAATAGATCGAGTAGTCGAAAGGAGTGAATCCATTGGCGAAACTCCTCGTAGTGGATGATGAAAAACCAATTGCTGATATATTAAAATTCGCTTTAGAAAAAGAGGGCTATCAAGTGGTGTGCGCATACGATGGTGAGGAAGCTCTTCGGTTGGTACATCAAGAAAAGCCTGATTTGATTTTATTAGATATTATGTTGCCTGGCCGAGATGGGATGGATGTGTGTCGGATTGTCCGTCAGGAATACGACATGCCGATCATCATGCTTACGGCTAAGGATTCGGAATTGGATAAGGTATTAGGCTTAGAATTAGGAGCCGATGATTATGTGACGAAACCATTTGGTACACGTGAGCTATTAGCCCGTGTCAAAGCCCATTTACGCAGGCAAAAACCAAAGCAAGGGGCACAGAACAAGCATTTTTTCCGTATTGGGGATTTAGAGATAGACTTGCATTCTTATACCGTAAAAAAACAAGGTGAGACTCTCGAATTAACCCATCGGGAATTTGAATTGCTTGTTTATTTGGCAAAGCATCAAGGACAGGTTATGGTACGAGAGCATTTGCTACAGGCGGTATGGGGCTATGATTATTTCGGGGATGTGCGAACAGTCGATGTCACCATTAGACGCCTTAGAGAAAAGATTGAGGATGACCCGAGTCAGCCTACTTATATCATTACACGACGTGGACTAGGCTACACCATGAAACAGACTTCTACGGGGGGATCACTTCATGGGTAAGCTGAAGCTGTTCAAAACAGTTCAGTGGAAGGTAGTCGTCATCTATATGCTGTTACTACTAATGGCCATGCAGGTCATTGGGGCCTATTTTACTCGTGAAATAGAAAAGTACTATACCAACAACTTTTCAGAAGGCTTAAACGGACAGGCTACCTTATTGTCTACTCTATTAGAGAAATATTTTAGTCAGACACGTAGTCCTGATGACCATAACGGACAGGATGTCAAAACCGATATAGATAATCTGATTCGCAACATGTCCTTTAAGGAGGCGCATGTACAGGTAGTCGATGCGAATGGAACGGTGATTAGTACCTCTGAAGATAATCCGGCGATTATCGGGCAACGTACTGCCCAGAAGGAAATTACGATCGCGCTTCTTGGAACGCGCAATGAATCAATGCGTATTGATCCTGTTACGGAGGGGCGAGTAAAAGTGCTAGCCGTCCCCATCAAAAAGGGGAATGTGGTATACGGAGCTGTGTACATGGTTGCCTCGATTGAGAGCCTGTATACGACCATTCGTCAAACCACTAATATTTTTGCTACAGGAACGTTTATCGCTTTAGTAGTAACGGCAGTGTTGGGATATTTATTAGCCCAAACCATCACCAAGCCAGTCAAAGAAATGACTCGGCAGGCCAAGGCGGTAGCGAACGGTGACTTTAACCGATCGGTGCGCATTTACAGCGATGATGAGATTGGTCAGCTTGGCAGTACCTTTAACTATATGACAGCTCGTTTAAAAGAGGCGGTTTTACTAGAGGAGGAGGAGCGGGAAAAACTATCGCAAATCTTAGCAAATATGAGCGATGGTGTTATGGCGACTGATCGGGATGGCACGATCATTTTAATGAATCGATCAGCAGAAGAAATGCTTGAGGTACAGGAAGCGGATGTGTTAGATCAAAAACGCAGTATCTATGATGTGCTTCGCCTGCCGCCTGAGGAAGAAATGCCTTTGTTTCAGGAGGTGGAGCCTCTGCTCCTAGAGATGATGGTATCCAATCGTGAGGTGATTATGCTGCGAGTCTTAATTACCCCGCTCCAGCAGGATAGTGGCAAAAAGGGTGGAATTATTGCTGTGTTGCAGGATGTTACAGAGCAGGAACGTACAGAGCAACAACGCCGTAATTTTGTGGCTAATGTCTCACACGAACTACGTACTCCGCTGACTACCATTAAAAGCTACACAGAAGCACTCATGGATGGAGCAGTAGAAGTGCCAGAGCTATCGAATCAATTCTTACGTGTCACGATGAATGAGACGGATCGGATGATTCGACTGGTCAATGATTTATTGCAGCTTACACGATTTGATGCGCAGGGGGTTCAATTAAATCGAAAGCAAATAAGCATGACAGAGCTTTTACAATACGCAACCCAGCGTTTTGCGATGCAGTGTGAACAAAATGGGATCAAGCTCAAGCTATTCCATTCAGAAGGTCTGGATGATGTCTATATGGACGATGATGCAATTACTCAGGTTCTGGATAATCTGTTGTCTAACGCGATCAAATATACACCAGAGAGCGGGGAAGTAACGGTAGAGGCACGTGCCGATAATGAACAACAACGCGCATATATTTCTGTAAAAGATACAGGAATCGGGATTCCTAAGCGGGATTTACGGTTTATTTTTGAACGTTTTTATCGCGTAGATAAAGCAAGGTCTCGCAGTCAGGGAGGCACAGGTCTAGGACTAGCCATCGCGAAGGACTTGGTAGAAGCTCATGGTGGAGAGATACAAATCTCAAGTGAGTGGAATGAAGGGACCATCGTCACATTCTGGATTCCGTTAGCTAAAGGAGGAGAGGGAGCTTGAGCAGAGAGCGGATGGAGAATATAAAGTCTGTCGTGCTTGTGGTATTGGTACTGCTCAGTCTGATTTTGACTTCCCTTCTTCTCAACAATCAGCCTCAGCTAGAATTTATATCACCTGCCACATTCGTCCCTGCCGACAAACAGGGGGCATCTAAGCAAGCTAAGGATTTTGTGGTTCCCGATGCCATTCTTTTTCATTATGGCGAAGATCGTCATACCAAAGCAAACTCCAGTGATGATGTGTATCGAATCCTGATGGGACAGGTGCAGAATTGGTACTTTAATGAATTTAGCTATTACCCGATGACGGAAGACAAGTGGGATAGCTTGACTCGTAAAAAGCTAGGATTAGAGCTGCAATATAACTCGCTCATCCCCATTTCCGTTATGGAGCAGGTACTGACATTGCGTGACGTTGATCAGCGCTTAACAGGAATAGACAGAGTCTGGCTGTATTATGAGGAAGCAGATGATACGGTGTATGCTCTATTTTTGTCAACGAAGGATCACCAGAGCTTTCGAGCCAAGACAGCCGTAAGCCCGAAAGATTTACGCAATTCTTATCTGTTGTTTGGCAAGAATTTACCGGAGCAGATTCTAAAAACGTATAAGGACCCGCAAAGATCACCGTATATTGTACAAAATAACCAAACCTTCTGGAGCGTTTATTATCTACCAAAAAAGCAGAGTGTCATGAGCATGTATAATTACAACTATCTGCCAATCTCACGCAAGCAACTACTGGAGAGTTATTTTCTTGATCCGGGCTTGGTCAGACAGATTGTAGAGCGAGATGGCACGAATATTTATACAGATGGTACTCGATCTGTTCAGGTGCGTAATGGGCAGCATTTAATGACTCTCACTACACCTGTTTGGCAAGCTGGCGATACGCAAATGACTGCCTATGAACAGCTTCAGGAGAGCGTTTCTTTTATAAATCAGCACATGGGATGGATTGATGAATTTCGCTTACGGTCAATGGAGCAACGCACAGAGGGCAACTCCCAAATCGTTTTCCGTCAATATCTAGGCGCTTTCCCGATCATCAGCCAGGACTCTAAATTAATTGATAATATCCAACTTAATATGGATAAAGGACAGGTTCAATCAATGAGAAGATCGTTGATTGATTTGGATACGTTCTTTGGCTATAAGGAAGTGAATGTTGCTTCTGGTGCTGATCTGATTACCTATTTACAAGAGAATAAAATTGATACGGAAAAAATCAGTAACATCTATTTGGCCTATCAATTGGTAGAACAAAAGGGCTACATGCAATTAATCCCAGCCTGGGTGGTGCAGTTGGAAGGCGTGTATAATAAAATCATTGATGTTCGCAGTGCCGTGCCAAAAGGAGGGAAAGTGAGTGGACTGGAGTAGGACGAAAACCATTCTGATTCTTGCCTTCCTGACGCTTAATTTGTTTCTTGGCTATCAGGTGTACCTATCAAAATTGCAGCATGGCGTAGAGTCAGAATCTGCGCAAAGCACGCAATGGGAGATTGAAAACTATCTATCAAAGCAAAATATCACGATCAAGATGGATATCCCACAGGAAACACCTCTATTAAACTATCTGTATGTGGAGTATGTGACCTCGGCTACCTTTGAACAGGAGGAGATGGCAGACCAGCAGGTAGTGGTAGACAATACCGTGCTAGAATCACGCCTTGAAAAGCCAATCGCCATACGAGATTTTAAAAGTCCAAAGGATGTCTTACATCAACTATACAACACGATTAAATTCGCAGATCAGTATAAAGAGGATGTCAACTGGAGTTTATCTGCACCAATTTATTGGCAGACGCATGATGGACTACCGATGTTCGTCGCACCACTAGAGCTACACATTGCTGATGGATTTATCAGAGGGTATAAGCAGACTTATTTACTGGTGAAAAATCAGGGCTCAGGTCGGAAAATCATTACGGCTTACACAGCCCTGCGCTCTCTAATTGAAAAAGAAGTGATTAAGAGCGGAGAAAGCATTGATAGCATCTCACTCGGCTATTATGGGTTTAAATATGACGCTGAGATACAGGTGTTAGCGCCTGTGTGGCGTTTTCAGCATGGCAATAAGGTTGAATATATGAATGGATTTACTGGGACGATGGAGCGACCACTAGATAAAAAGGGAATGGTCGAATAGAGGAATGAGGGATATCTGTTGCAATTTAGTGTGTTAGCCAGTGGAAGTACAGGGAATTCGATCTATGTAGGAACAGAGCGTACTTCTTTATTGATCGACGTCGGTCTTACGGGGAAACAAGCGGAGGCGTGTTTAGAAGAGGTTGGCGTAAAGCCAAGTGATTTGCAGGCCATTCTAGTAACACACGAGCATTCCGACCATATCAAAGGTGTGGGTGTCATGGCAAGGCGCTATGGCATCCCGATTTATACTACACAAAAAACTTGGGGTGAGCTGGACAAGCTGATAGGAACGATCCCTGAGGGACAGAAGCAACTCTTTGAGGTGGGCCAAACGATGGAATTCGGTGATATCACGGTTGAATCATTTGGAATCTCCCACGATGCTGTCGAGCCAATGGGCTTTTGTATGCATGCGGATAATAAAAAGCTGAGTATCGCGACCGACCTCGGCTATGTAAGTGACCGAATCAAGGAAGTTATTCGTGGAGCAGATGCCTACATTTTTGAAGCAAATCACGATGTGGATATGCTACGCATGTCGCAATATCCTTGGAGTATTAAGCGCAGGATTTTAAGCGATGTTGGCCATCTTTCCAATGAAATGGCCGGCGAAGCTTTGACAGATATTCTTGGCGGGCGAGCAGAGCGTGTATTCCTGGCGCATTTAAGCAAAGAAAACAATATGATGGATCTGGCAAAGCTTACGGTGAAAAATATCTTGGAGGAAAAGGGCCTGCATGTCGGAAATGATGTGCACTTGCGGGAAACCTATCCGCATCGTCCGACGAGGTTGGAAGTGCTGTAGAAACATTGCTAGCCTTCCTTGATTTATTGTGGCTTGGTCGGCACATAGCTTCCGTTAGGAGCTTTTGGGGCGGCTTGAAAATTAACGGCTGTATGGTCGTGGCTTTTTTGCATGGTCTGCAATCCTTTTGGACAGGATTTTTCCATGATCTGTGTATTCATGTGACTGTCTAATTGCTGGACTTTAGCAGTTACCTCTTCATGATTAAGAAGTCCTTTTTCGGTCAATAACTCAATAATGGCATGAAGCACTAACGTATTATGGTAATCTACATTTCGCAGATCGCTGAGCTTGGCCAAAATGTCTAGCTGGTCTAAGGGAGAAAAGGGCTGTTTCATGTGAAGCACGTCCTTTCTTTTTATCAGTTTAGTGCGGGTAGGAAAGCCTTGAACATGTATGCATAACCCCATTCTTGACGCTTCCTCCTCATCTTATGCGAATGGACGAGATTCATTCCACAACCTTTCCATATTTCTAACGTTAATTTGCCTCAATGCCTGCGTATACTGTTACTACAGCAAGAATATGTAAGCTCTTAATTACAAAAATATCTTTTATTCCTGCTAGAACGAAAGGAGTAATTGTTATGGGTTATTACGATAATGATTTTTATGAAACGGAGCCAAAGAAAAAAGCCAGCCGTTCCGGCATGGGCAAATATATCGTGACCTCTGTCACATCAGCCGTCATTGGAGGTTTGGTCGTACTTATGCTTACGCCAGCCATCTCCAAAACAGGTTATCTGAATCTACCTTTAAAAAATGGAGCAGATGCTAATCAAGCAGCAGTGACAGCATCGACGATCTCAACGAAAACCAACCAGCCTGTAAGTGTGAACGTGGAAACAGCGATCACCAGCGCAGTGGAAAAAACAGAGGATGCAGTGGTCGGAATTACCAACATCAAACGGGTAGCTAACCTCTGGACCAGACAAACAGGTAACGTCGCGGCCGGTGTAGGCTCTGGTGTCATTTTCGAAAAGAAAGATGGAAAAGCGCATATCATCACGAACAATCACGTTGTACAAGGTGCGCAAAGCATTGAAGTCAGTCTAGCAAGCGGAGACAAAGTGACCGCTAAAGTCCTTGGAGCTGACGCATACAACGATTTGGCCGTGTTAGAAATAGATGGATCGAAGGTAACAAAAGTTGCCGAGCTAGGTGATTCTAGCACGTTAAAAGTAGGGGAACCAACCATTGCGATCGGTAACCCGTTAGGTTTAGACTTCTCTCGTACCGTTACACAAGGAATTATCAGTTCGAAAAGCCGCTCCATGCCGACAGACGTAAATGATGACGGCGTTGTAGACTGGGAGCTGGACGTTATCCAAACAGACGCAGCCATTAATCCAGGAAACAGCGGCGGGGCTCTGGTCAACATCTATGGCCAGGTAATCGGAATTAATACCTTGAAAATCTCTCGTGAGGGCGTAGAAGGTCTTGGATTTGCGATCCCTATTAACGATGTGAAAAACATCATTCCACGTCTTATGCAGGATGGCTATCTAAAACGTGCCTACCTTGGCGTAACACCGCGCGACCTAACAGACGTACCAAAATATGCGTGGAAGGAAGTATTGAATCTACCAAACGAAGTGAAAACAGGTGTAGTTGCTATGGACGTAGGAAGCTTCTCTCCAGCATCTAAGGGTGGCTTGAAACAATACGATGTCATTACCCAACTAGACGATACTCCAATTAATAGCAGTGCACAGCTATTGAAATACTTCACCCTGAATAAAAAAGCAGGTGAAACCGTATCGATCACTCTGTATCGAGATGGATTTAAGAAAGAGGTTAAAGTAACACTCGGGGAAAAACCACAGCAGAATCAGGAACAGCTACAACCGCAATTTCCGTAAATAATAGAGTAATGAGGGGGACCTCCAGCAAATCAAGTGTTGCTGGCGGTCTCCTTCGTCATCAAGCTAGTGAAAAGGAAAAGCTGAGAATGAGAAAACCTATTCATTTTCCTTGCCAGCACAAATGATAGGCATGTGAAAAGCCATATCGGGTAATTTCTCGCTCATTCCAATACAAGCATCGGTGATGGATAAAGTACAAAGCAAAGACCATCCTTCATTTTCAGATTTTACACTGAATAAGGATGGTCATTTTTATCTTTTTATATCATGATCTTACCTTAATGGTTTTGGAGACAGCCTGTTTTAGAGTTACTAAAATCAACCTGCTGCCCAAACATCTAATTCAATTTTTAATTCCGGTAACCCTAATCCTTTAATGTATGCAATCGTCATTGAAGGAGGCGTGGTACCGAATACTTGATTCCAAATCTCATCGAAATGCTCCCAATCAATTTCTTCTGTGGCCCAAATATTAACCTTAATGACGTGATCGGGAGTCAATTTTTGAGAAGAAAGGATTTCAACGATATTATTCATTGTGTTTGTCACTTGTTGATTAAAATCTGTGGGTATATTATTGTTCTGATCTATACCAATTTGCCCAGAAAATACATACATTTCAGCATTTCTGCTTATTTTTGTTACATGACTATAGTTCCCGACAGGACTCGCTATATTTTCTGGATTATATCTTTTGATCACATGATTATTCATTGTAAAAGTCTCCTTTTAAATAGAAAACATATAACTTATGGATATGTCATATATTTTCACTGTTTTTTCATCTTTCTTGATTTTAGACAGACTTATCCCGTCATTAATCAATTCTAGAAAAAAACAGCGGTAGAATACCCAATACCAAAAGATAAAAATTTAATCGATCTCTTTTTCATCGGGTATTTCCTCCTTACCTTTAAAAGTGAGATAATTACATTAATATTCTAACATTAACGCAAGAAAAATGAAATGATGATCTGATTCCAAACCAAGAAACGGGTACATCTATTAAGTAATAATAGGCTTACTTAAACCCACTTTAGGGGTAGCTTTTCATTAACATATCTAAAAGTTGTAGTTGATGAGAGGGGAGATTTGTATGGAAAATGCTTTATCGAATGAATGTAGAATGAAATGGTATTCAGTAAAGATTTTATTTGAATCTATCCATTCAGGCGCTCCACTTCCCGATAAAATAAATGCCGACTATTATGTAAGCAAGGACAATAAAATTTTGGAGGAAAGCATCATAATAGTGAAAGCTACAGATACCGAACAGGCTTGCAAATTGGCAGAAGAATATGCAAAAAGGGCTGAACATGAATATCTAAATTACTACGGTGAACAAGTTAAGGATCAATTTGTATGTACACTCCATGCATTTGAGCTTAACAATTCAGAGATAACAACCGGGGTAGAGGTTTACTCAAGATTTATACACGCAACAAGCACAGAAACTACCAATGACATTATTAAAAGATACTATCCCGAGGCTTTAGATGAAGAGGAAGAACAATAATTAGAATGATCATAGATATAAAAGACGATGAAGATTTTGAGCTAGACAGAAAGCTGGTTATATCCTTAACATGGGGAAAACCGGCTCTTTTTTTGTCTAGCTGTCAGTAAGGCAGTAAATAGGTGTTTGGCTAGCCGTTTTTTTAATTGAAAATAATAGATAAAAAAGAGTCAAATTTTATCTTGTTTTTGAGATGGCTTATGAAAGAGCTGTCTTTTTTATGCCGTTCACCTTTGATTCATTACTCATCTGGGGTAGACTAGGAGAGTGAGAAAATCAAGCAATTTGAGTATGAATCTAAAGTCGATTTCTTAGTCGAATATGAGAGACGACTTACTATAAAGCGGGGGTATATTACATCATGGCTAAAACAATCGTGATTCAAGGAAAAGAAACACCACTTCATGAGGAGCATCCAATCCGTGTGAGCTGTATGGAGCATATTGAAACGGAGCTGGACGATTATGTGAATTATCACGATGTGGCACCAGATACGTTTTCCATAGATGAAGTAGAATTAGGAGAAATCCCAGCCACCTGCATGGAATGTAAACAACCAGGCAAAATCGTGCTATTGCATGTGAAGGGAATGTAGGAGAAGTGCAGATTACAATTATTACGGTCGGGAAGCTAAAGGAGAAGTACTTAAAGGAAGGCATCGCCGAGTATGTCAAGCGCTTGTCGGCCTATTGCAAGCTAAATGTCGTCGAGGTAAACGATGAGAAAGCCCCGGAAGAGCTAAGTGCTACGGAAATGGAGCAGGTCAAGCGCAAGGAAGGCGAGCGGATATTAGCACATATCAAGCAGGACCATTACGTGATCGCGTTGGCTATCGAGGGGCAGATGTGGTCGTCTGAGAAGCTATCTAGCGAAATGGACAAGCTAGCGCTGCACGGACGTAGTCAGGTGGCGTTTGTAATTGGCGGATCGCTGGGGCTGGCAGATGAGGTGTTGAAGCGAGCGGATGCGAAGCTGTCGTTTTCTAAGATGACATTGCCCCATCAATTGATGCGATTGGTGCTGGTGGAGCAGATTTATCGGGCGTTTCGGATTAGTCGGGGGGAGCCTTATCATAAGTGATGGTACACACGATTAGGAAAGTAATTGCACTTGATAGTAGCTATATCAGCAGATTAAGGCGATAGTGATAATTGTCCGGCGAGCAAAGACTATAAAATAAAGCCTTTGTTCGCCGCTTTTTTTGTTGAACGAACGTACCCGTTAGTTGAATTGACCAAATGAATTTTAGCTTTTTTCAAATCCATAATCCCGTTCGACTTTACAGACCCTCGTTTTGTATCTGAGATACCAATCAGACATACCTCGTCTTTGAGCAATCAAATGTCGTTCGTTCTGCTTCCATTTTTGTATAGCTTCGAGAGATTCCCAATATGATATTGTAATACCTAAGCTATCTCTGGCACTTTCTACTCCTAAAAATCCAGGTTGGACAGATGCAAGTTTCTCCATTTCCTCTGCCATTTCCGCATAACCTTTATCCCCATCAGTTCTTTCGGATGTAAAAATCACCGCATAATAAGGCGGTTGAGGCGTTTTTGCAATTCCGCTCATAAGCCCCTCCTAATAAAAGAAATGTAACAAAGATATTGGATTAATTCGAGTATACATATAAAATTAAAATTAATAAAACGAATATTTGTTATAAATCAATTAATATTTTTCATGAAAACAGGTGTTAATTATGAATTTGAATAAACTCTACATTTTGTAAAAGTGGTGGACTTAGGAAGGCTTACTAAGGCTGGAGAAGTGTTAAACCTTACACAATCAGCAATCAGGAATGCCATCTCCAGTTTAGAGTATGAATTAGGTTTGAATCTTCTTATTAGGAACCGTCCAGTCCGGATATGCCTGTATCGAGCACTTATCAGAAGACAACCGCCTCACTCAGCTCTGGGATATTCCAACGTTTCTAACCGAGGAAAAGGTAGAACGGCTGGATAAGCTTGATAAGAGATTCTGGGAAGACCAGGATCGCATTGCGGAACTTGCACATCGATATTACATGCAGTAGCTGGGAATACCTGCTCCATCATAAGGGTCTTTTGTTTGGACTTTGTACATACCTTATCAGAGCGTAAATCGTTTCTAGGTATTGATTCGGCCTGTAATTAAAGAAGTCCAGGTGTCGAAATACAGAAAGAAGCTGAGACAAGTATCCTTTTGAATCGATGAAAAATAGGTTTACCAGTAAAAAAAACAGCGAAGAACCATACCGCAATTAACAACAAAAATTGGAAATGTCTGTTCACCAATAACGGCAAACCAAAGCCTTACCCCTTGCAAGAAGCTGGGTTAAGGCCTTGGTTTTTTATGTGTTCCCTGAGTCTTGTGACGGACTTCTTACTTTTTTACCAGCCTTAAATGGTTTATAATTATCATAATAGTAGATATTTTGGTCTATAAATAATTATAATAGACTATGGTATGGTTATAATTGAGACAGAAAAGGTGTATTCCTAGGTGGCGCCTTGCTTTGGTGACAACTAAGCCGAAGCGCCTACTCTTTTTTGCCAATATAGGGGATGGAGAGATTACAATGAGCAACATGCAGCAAAAAACAGACGTTATTTTAATTGGTGCTGGAATCATGAGCGCGACTTTGGGATCATTGCTCAAGGAGTTAGCGCCCGAATGGGAAATCAAAGTGTTTGAAAAACTTGCAAAAGCAGGGGAAGAAAGCTCTAACGAATGGAATAATGCGGGTACAGGTCATTCCGCACTGTGCGAGCTTAACTATACATCCGAAAAATCTGACGGATCTATAGATATTAAAAAAGCGATAAAAATTAATGAACAGTTCCAGCTTTCCAGACAATTTTGGTCCTACCTTGTAGAAAGCAATCTGATTCGTAATCCACAGGACTTTATCATGCCAATACCTCATATGAGTTTGGTTCAAGGGGAAACAAATGTAACATTTTTGAAAAAACGTTTTGAAGCGCTTTCACAAAATCCGTTGTTCCAAGGGATGGAATTTTCCGATGATCCTGAAAAACTGAAGGAATGGATTCCGCTTATCATAGAGGGGCGTACGTCAAATGAACCAATAGCGGCAACCAAAATCGACTCTGGAACAGATGTCAACTTTGGTGCTTTAACACGTATGCTGTTTGACCACTTACAGAGTAAAAATGTCGAGATTAACTACAAGCACACCGTTAAGGATATTAAGCGTAATAGCGACGGCTTGTGGGAAGTCAAAGTGCATGATATCAATAGCGGTAAAATCCAACACCATACAGCAAAATTCGTCTTTATCGGCGGTGGCGGCGGAAGTCTGCCTTTACTCCAAAAAACCGGTATTCCTGAGTCAAAACATATTGGAGGATTCCCGGTAAGCGGATTATTTATGGCATGTAACAATCCGGAAGTTGTAGAGAAGCACCACGCTAAAGTATACGGTAAAGCTAAAGTTGGGGCTCCTCCAATGTCCGTTCCTCATCTTGATACAAGATATATCGACAACAAAAAAACATTGCTGTTTGGACCGTTTGCCGGCTTCTCACCAAAATTCCTAAAAACGGGTTCCAATTTTGATTTGATAGGCTCTGTAAAACCGAATAATGTCCTCACTATGTTGGCAGCGGGCGTAAAAGAGATGTCATTGACAAAATACCTGATCCAGCAGGTTATGTTATCGAATGAAAAGCGCATGGAAGACTTGCGCGAGTTTATCCCGAGCGCTAAAAGCGAGGATTGGTATATCGTGGTAGCGGGCCAACGTGTGCAAGTTATCAAAGATACTGAGGCTGGCGGTAAAGGAACACTTCAATTTGGTACGGAAGTGGTTAGTGCCGCTGACGGCTCGATAGCTGCATTGCTAGGCGCTTCTCCGGGTGCTTCTACTTGCGTTCACGTAATGCTGGAGGTATTAGAAAAATGCTTCCCGCAACATATGAACGAGTGGGAATCGAAAATTAAAGAAATGATTCCTTCTTATGGTGTGTCACTAGTGGAAAACCCAGAGTTTTTCCAAGAGATTCTTGCTTCAACAGCGCAGACGCTTGGTCTAAGTGAAAAAGAACCAGCCTTTAGCTAATTCTTTGGATGTAGAAACAAAGATATGTAATGAAAAAGGGTAAGCAACATTTTTCATTAATGGATAATTGCTTCTATGATGAAGAGACTGAACTGCGATTATTGGAAAAACAGGGAGAAAATAAAAAGCTACGTAAATAATAGGTATTATTTGCAAGGAAAAAAAGAACCTTTGATCTATCTTTGGATCGAAGGTTCTTTTTTCATACTCGCAGTGAGAGGCTACGGATAGCTTTATAAATTTTTTCCACCCGCTTGTCACCGATTCTCCACCCTTTATGTGAGCCGCATCACATCGAATAGAACGGCTGATTTTTATAATCAACTCATAAAGAGTAAAAGAGAAAAGGAGAGATCGTGATGTTCTGTTACCAATGCGAACAAACCCCGAGCGGTGGGTGTAAGGTGATCGGTGTCTGTGGGAAAACAGAGGAATTGGCTAGCATTCAAGACACGATCGTTTTTGCGTTAAAAGGGATTGCAGCGTATGCAACTCATGCCCGCCAACTGGGTTATATCGACCCTGAAGTGGATGGCATCACTCAGGAAGCGCTATATTTTACTTTGACTAACGTTAACTTTAATCTGGATGATCATCTAAAAATGGCGATGAAGGTAGGTCAAGCCGCGATCAAGGTGATGGAGCTACTGGACAAAGCACATACCGAGCACTTCGGCATTCCGCAGCCTGTGACCGTATCGCAAAATAAAATCGAAGGCAAATGCATTGTGGTTACTGGACATAATCTATTTGCACTAGAGGAATTGCTGAAACAGACAGAGGGAAAGGGCATAAACATCTTCACTCATTCCGAGATGCTACCTGCTCACGGATATCCTGCCTTGAAAAAATACCCGCATTTAAAAGGAAACATCGGCAAAGCATGGTACGACCAACGACGGCTGTTTGAAGAGTTTCCAGGGGCGATTCTTGCGACTACAAACTGCGTTATGCCGATAAAAGGCAGTTACGCTGACCGGTTTTATTCCTACGATGTCGCTGGATTGGAGGGAGTGACTAAGATTGAAAACGACGATTTTGCTCCATTGATCGAAAAAGCACTCTCCCTGCCAGAAGCAAATATCCAATCAGATCACACTTTAACTACTGGATACCATCATGAAACGGTATTAGGGATTGCACCAGAGATTATTGATGCTGTGAAAGCAGGCAAGATCAAACGCTTCTTCGTAATCGCAGGTTGTGACGCACCGGGGAAAGGCGGCGAGTACTACCGGGAATTGGCGACTTCTTTACCAAAGGAAACAGTTATTCTTACCACGTCCTGTGGAAAGTTCCGTTTTAATGATGTGGACTATGGAACAGTGCCAGGAACCGATATTCCTCGCTACATTGATTTAGGGCAGTGCAATAACTCTGTCTCTACAATTAAGATTGCAGCCGCTTTGGCAGACGCATTTGGCTGCGAGGTCAACGATTTGCCGGTTAGTATTGTGCTTTCCTGGTTTGAACAAAAAGCAGTGGCTATCCTGCTCGGGTTGTTCAGCTTGGGAATCCAGGATATTCGAATTGGTCCAAAGCTGCCTGAATTTATTCAGCCAGGCGTGCTAACCGTTTTGCAGGATTTGTTTAATGTTAAACTGATCGGACATGCGCAGGAGGACATGAAACAAATGATGGGGATGACTCAATAAAAAAGATTTTTCTATAACTGTAAAGACAGTTCGAAACTTACTTTAAAAAGTTTTGGACTGTCTTTGTTGTTTGATAAAAGGCTAATTATATGACTATCATTTCTATCTCGATCTTTCAAAAATTCCTTCCAAAGCACTCTAATAAGAAAAAATAAATCAATCTATCTATTATTAATTCTTCAAGAATTTTTGTAATTTTTGCGATTGATAAATGATTACTTCGCTGTTTGTGAGAAATTTTTATATTAAAAGAAATGTCATTTTCTTCTTTTAATAATGTTTAAATGGAATCCTTATCCTTATTTGAGCTACTTGCAAGGGATGAACCCAGCCAATCCACTAAGGGCCATACATACTTGTTTTCCAAGCTTAGTAGACTGTGTACCTTCTAGGGATTATGGTGATTATTTGTTAGAGGATGGTAGAGGGTACTCACGCTTTATCCCATATAGACGTATGCATGTGAAAAATGCCTTTCTTGATGAATTAAATGCAACGTAAGAGATCATTTCAAAACGAAATATTGCAGTTACACCTTATTGCGGGAATAGAGAGTAGTACCATTCAAAATCTTCAAATGGTTCATGATCCTTTGGATAAACTGGGCATCAGCAAAACGATATTGAACCCGATAAATAGCTATGTAGGCGACGGTATTGTTATGGTGCATAGCGTATTTGCATTGGATGGGGACAAATATATGGTAAAAGGAGGACACATGGAGGTATTATTTCGGAGCTATTCCATATTACAGAGGAAGCTTGCTTGAATGATAATGATCATATTCGAGGATAGATCAAATAGTAAAAGAAAGCATTCACTTTCTAATTCATTCCATTGTGTAAAGTGATTTTGGTCTCCTTTACTAGAAGATGACAAAAATGAGATCTTATAAGCTTCAACGAAAGAAAATAACGGTATCAAGAGGGGCATTCTGATAATTGTATTATAGGAACACCCCCGTTTTAAACAACTGAAAATGTTATTTATATGTATCCTGCCACTTATGTTTAGAGAGAAATAGTATAAGAGCAATTTACCAAGGACTATAGAAGTCAGTTCACAAGAAATAGCTCAATCGTATTGCAAGATATTTGTTATAAAGTAGAGCTCAAACACTTAATAATCTTATGAGATAATAATATTCAAACAGTGTAATTTTTAAATGAGTTTTTATGCTCAACTATAGACAGTTTATTTGATTTGGGCGAATATTCTTACTGTCTTGTAATGTCGATAGTCTGAAACGGGGTTGGTACAATAATCCAACCAAGATATCTATTTTCTACAATAGTTTCTTTACCAGGATAGACGGTGGCTTTCCAATTTCCATAAAGATCATAATTCTCACCAACACTAAAAACTCTAACTACATATTTTCCTGGTTCTTTAAATTTTGCATCAATTTCTTGTCCTTTTTTTATAACATGGGTATATTTTTTGTCATATTGATACCCAATTTCAGATTTCAAAAACTTTATAGGGAATTCAATTTTTGCATTAATATTGTGTTCAGTAGTGACAGTTAATTCAGCACTGGTAGTATATTTGATACCTAAATCGATGCCTCTATCAATTTTAACATATTGTTTGTAAATTAATTTATGGCTTGGTTCATCTGAATCAAACTCAACTCGCGCTGTTCCTTTAACATAGCCATTCGCGTGGTAAACAATCCCCGTTGCATATTGTATTATATCGGGTTTACGAATTTTACGATCTAAACTTGCCTCTCGATCTGCTTCGCTATCGAAATACTTAACATATTTAACTTTATTTTCGGAGTCAGAAGCTTGAACAGAAGGACTTAACAAAAAAATAGAGGCCCCTAGTAATGACAATGCTACAATCTTTTTTTTAAACATTTAAAATTCCCCCAAAAATTATATTTTATAGCAGGAATCGCTATAATCACAAAGTTAGATTTGATCATTTATAAATTTCGTTAATGATGCAAAAAAGTCAGAATGGATATCGTCTGGATCGGGAATCTTCGAACGATCTGAAATTGATGCAATACTTATATTCATTCCTTTGCTTGTAAAGTTATAAATGGTTAAAGTAGTATTAGGGAAAATATCACTGTAATTTTTTGTAATCCCTTTTTCTTCCTCTTTTGCGTTATAAAAGCTTGGAGAATAATGTAAGGCATTTCTCCATTCAGAATTTTTTAGAGGATTAAGGCTAATGCCGACCATGACAATAACTCCATTTTTGGAATTTTTGTAAACGAGAGTTTTATTCGTTTCTCTGAATTGAGAGTGCTTGTCCCGAGGCTCTCCTTGCAACTCTGGAACCAAATTTCTTATATCCCAGTCATCAGTAACTTCAATGAAATCCTCTTGTTTAAAATTAGCTTTAATATGTAAAAACTTATCATTAAATTGTTCAATTTCTGTTGAATTAAGTGCGGTTTCATTATTACTTATTTGCTCACATCCATTTAGCAATATTATTGAAAGGGATAATAAGCACAAAAGTAAGATAATTTTTAGTCTCTTCATGTTAGAACCACCTAACTATCGTTTTTTCCATATTATTACTGATGACATTACGATATCACTATTGAAGAATAAGATAAATATATATATTTTAAAAAAGCAATATTTTCTTATTAATGAGTATTCTTTAAGGGTTACTTGCTTATTTGTTACTCTCATTTTCTTCCTTGTACTGTAAACGAAAAAAAGCTTACGTGTATTGGTCATGCAAAATAATAAAGCCGCCATTTCTCACCGAAAAAAAGAAATGGCGGCTTACTACGTTTTCTCTTACAAAATTAAAAATCAAAGTTGTCCGGATCGGGACCGACTCGATGATTTTGATTCAAAGCATCAATGCGATCCATCTCTTCTTGTGTTAACTCGAAATCAAACACGGATGCATTTTCAACAATTCGATGCTCTTTAGTGGACTTCGGAATGGTGACAACACCATGCTGGAGGTCCCAACGAAGGATGACCTGAGCAACTGTTTTACCGTGCTTATCAGCAATTTCTTGTAATACCGGGTTATCTAACAATTGGCCCTGCATTAATGGGGACCATGCTTCCATTTGAATATCATGCGTCCGGCAGAAGGTAATCAATTCCTTTTGCGTCAGATATGGATGAAATTCCACTTGGTTTATCATGGGTTTTATTTCAGCTTCCCCCATCAGGTCTTCAAGATGATGGATTTGAAAATTACTGACCCCGATTGCTTTTACACGTCCATCTTTATAGAGCTTCTCTAACGCTCGCCAAGCTTCCTTATATTTACCTTTCACAGGCCAATGAATGAGATACAAATCGAGGTATTCTAAGCCGAGTTTATTTAGACTTGTTTCGAAGGCAGCCAGGGTGGCTTCGTATCCCAGATCGGCATTCCAAACCTTTGAGGTCACAAAGAGGTCTTCTCTGGAGATGTTTGCTTCTTGAATGCCTTCGTGGATCGCCTGTCCCACACTTGTTTCATTTCCATATATAGCAGCCGTATCAATACTGCGGTAACCATGCTTAATAGCTGATTTGACGGCTGCTACTAGTTCAGAGCCTTCTTCTACTTTAAATACGCCAATTCCAAACCAAGGCATTTTAATACCGTTGTGTAGTGCTGTTGTATCTTGTAAATTTTTTGCCATATGAATAGCCTCCTATGTCATTTTTTACATAATGATGTACTGGAAAAACGCGGTACAAATGATCAGTAACAAAATTATCGCCAAGAGAGTCCTTGCCTTTTAATCAAAAGCGATCATGAAAACATAGACTTTTACAGGCGAGCTAGCTCATTCTTGTTGGTAGTCTTATCTTTTCTTTCCAAGGCACGAGCCAAACCTGTTAAAAGTACGGCTCCTAAAACCATCAATGCTCCTACCCAGGGGGTATGAATCAGTCCAAGCTTGTCAGTAACGAGTCCGCCCAGGTATGCTCCGATTGCGATACCTGCGTTGAAAGCGGCGATATTCATAGCCGAAGCTACATCTACTGCTTTCGGCGCATAACGTTCAGCTAACATGACGACATAGACCTGCAATCCGGGCACGTTCATAAAAGCTAACAAGCCCATGAGCAGGATTGTTAGTAATCCGACAACTTTAAACGGGGCGGTGAACGTTAAGACGAACAGTATGATGGATTGTATAGTAAACATATAAAATAAGGCGGAAATAGGTTTGCGGTTGGCTGCCTTTCCACCAATGATGTTTCCAATCGCAATAGCAATTCCATAGCCAAGAAGAATAATGGCAACGGTCGTTTCCTTAAAGCCAGTTATTTCATGAAGTAATGGTGATAAATACGTAAAGACGACAAAAGTGCCACCATACCCAATAGCGGTAATGAGAAAGGCAAGAAGCAATCTTCCATTAGTAATCAGTGTAAGCTGTTCTCGCAGCGGTGTTTTGGTCCCTTTACGCAAATCGGAAGGAATTAAAATGATATTGGCTAGGAAAGCTAAGATGCCAACTGCGACGATTCCAATAAAAGCAGCACGCCAACCTAATTGCTGTCCGATAAATGTGCCTAAAGGAACTCCAGTGACGGTCGCTACTGTAAGTCCTGAAAACATAAAGGCGATTGCACTAGCCCTGCGATTTTCTGGTACCAGATCAGCAGCGATAGTGGAGCCGATTGACATAAATACACCATGGGACAACGCGGAAATCATTCTTGCTATCAGCAATACGACAATTCCATTCGCAGTGGCGGCAAGCGTATTTCCTACAATAAACACTAGCATGATCCACAATAATAAGGCTTTGCGAGGGATGCCAGAGGTTAGAGAGGTTAAAATCGGTGCTCCAAAGGTAACTCCTAATGCATATAAAGTAACGGTTAACGCGGATGTTGAGACAGATATATTTAAATCATCAGCGATAAGCGGAAGTAGTCCCACACTGATGAATTCTGTTGTTCCAATTGCAAATGCACTAATCGCTAACGCAAGGAGCGCCAACGTGCTTCTTTTTTGATCTAATAACATTCACTCCACTCCTACAGTATGGTATGACCGGCCGGTACATGCTATTATGATGTAAGATAATGAAAATGAATAGTACGCACTATAAAGTAATATACAAACAATAAAGTTACATACTTACTAAAAAGTAATATAGGTACTAAAAAGTTCCCATGGGTGTGTTTAGGAGGAATAAGCTGTGATTAAGAAAAAATATAATATCACTGTCGAAGCTACCTTAGAGGTTATAGGTGGAAAATGGAAATGTGTAATTCTTTGTCATTTAACACATGGGAAAAAACGCACAAGCGAATTAAAACGGGTTATGCCTGGCATTACACAAAAAATGTTAACGCAACAGCTTAGAGAATTAGAGCAGGATGGTATTGTAAATCGAATTATTTATAATCAGGTTCCTCCAAAGGTGGAGTATGAACTAAGTGAGTACGGGTGGAGCTTAAAGCCGATATTAGATTCCTTATGTGTGTGGGGAGAGAAGCATATTATCAAGGAATATGGAGATAAGTTCGCTGTGCTGGAGGATAACATTTTAAATCAAAAGGATAAAGAAATGTAAGGCGTATCTATATAACCGCACGGCAACAAGTCTACGAGTGAGTCCTCGTAGACTTTTTTAATAACCTTAGATTACGATTCAACGGTCTTCATTTTGCTCCCGAGCGCTTCGTTTTTAGAATCCCTAAATGACTCTACCTTCACAAATATCTAATTTAGCAAAGAAAAGTCTTTTGACTAGTACAAGTTGCGAACGACAACATAGTATATAGTAAGTCAGACGAAGGAGGTGAGACACATGAGTAGATGTCATCATCATCACCATCCTAAGAAGAAGAAGGTAGAGTTGGTTTGTAAATGCTTCGTTAAGAAAAAAAGAAGAGAATCACATCATCCTAGCTGTCATCATCATCACCATCCTAAGAAGAAGAAGGTAGAGTTGGTTTGTAAATGCTTTGTTAAGAAAAAAAGAAGAAAACCAATTAGAAAACCACATCATCCTAGCTGTTGGTAATTAGTATGTAAGGGCACAAGTACAACGTAGTTTTGGGTGTGAAATCTGATAGGTATCTGTGCACTTCCAAATGAGAATCATGTGTTAAGTAACGTCTCACGTTTTAAACTACTGATTGATTCAGGATGAGCAGGGTGTTTACCTTGACGAAGTGAGTTGAGGTAAACACCGCATCACAATCTAGTAGGTCTTCATGGATATCTAACCAATTGCAAAGCCTGTGATCTCTAGAATAGATAGGGATCATGGGTTTTTTTCTGGAATAATGAGGCTAGATGAGCCATTAGTCGTTACCACTAGCAAATCGTAATATAGGCACGAATAGCCAGTTATTCATCTGGCTATTTTTTTTTACCAAAAAAGCTTGTATGTATTCTAAAGCTAAATAAATTTACCTATGTTCAATACGCGAGATCAACCCAATAAATCCTAATTTTTCCTTTAAAATACGAATAATAAAGCCATTTGTTTATTGAAAATATAACAAAACACGAACTATTTAAAGTTTTAGTTTGATATTGATCGTCTTTTATGATACTTTACAGGTGTGACATTCATTTCATATAACAGAAGGAGAAAGTCAGAAATGGAATGGAAAGATATTATCGCGGCACTTAGCGTCGTACTCAACGGATTACCGCAGGGTCTACTAGCACTATCTCTGGGTTTTGCTTCCGTACCTACAGCTTTGGCGTTCTTAATTGGTGCGATTGGAAACACCATTACTGGCTCTGTAGCGGTTGTATCTTATCAGGTCGAGACGATTGCATTAGCTGGAACTTTGGGAAAAACGATGAGGGATAGGTTATCTATGATTTTTGTTGGCGGAGCAATTATGGCCACGATCGGTCTATTCGGCTTCTTAGAGAAAATCGTAAGCTTCATCGGACCTGTCATTACAAGTGGAATGATGGCTGGCGTTGGTATCATGCTAGCGCGTGTTTCTTGGGATATGGCTCGCAATAATATGCCTGTTGGAATCGTTTCGATGAGTACAGGGTTACTCACCTATTTTGTAACAAGAGATCTGGTCTATACCGTTACGATTTCCGTTCTTATTTCTAGTCTCATTTCACTGCTTCTTAAACAGGGTAATACCATCAAACCGCTGGAAAATGACCGCTTTGCTTTTCAAAAACCAAGGTTTTCAGCAGGTATTTTACGAGGCGCTATGGCGATGGTTTGTCTCAATATTGGCGCAAATATTGCTTTTGGCCAAATTAATGGTGAAATTGCCAAGACGGATGTGAACATTGACACGCTTAGCGTAATTAGCAGTGTAGCGGACATGGTATCTGCTCTATTTGGCGGGGCTCCTGTCGAAGCGATCATTTCTGCTACAGCAGGCGCTCCACATCCTGTTGCCTCAGGTGTCCTGATGATGGTAGTAATGGCGGGAATTCTTCTAGCTGGCTTGTTGCCCAAAATCGGTCGTTATATTCCTAGTGAATCTATCTCTGGATTTCTGTTTGTGTTAGGTGCAATTGTAACTGTACCCACCAACGCTATATCTGCATTGACTGGCGGCGAGGCTTCCTCTAGCCTAATTGGTGGTATAACCATGGTGGTTACCTCGATTTCTGATCCATTCTTTGGGATGCTAGCAGGCTTATTAATGAGAGCATTAATCAGCTTATTTGGGATGTAGGAGGGAGTTTCATGGAAAAGACTTATATGTTAGAAATAGCAGGGACTACTCGGCATTTACCAATTATTCCGATAACAGAAAAACTCAGCATTGCCAGCTTTGTCATTCTTGGGGATACAGAGCTGGTAACAGCAGTAGCCCCACTTCTTGCGGCAAAGCTTCCTGAAGTAGATGTAGTTATTACAGCAGAAGCCAAGGGGATTCCTCTCATTCATGAGGTATCGCGCGTGCTTAAAATGAAGAAGTACTATGTTGCTCGAAAAAGCACAAAGCCTTATATGCAAACGCCGTTAATTAATGAAGTAGAATCAATCACTACTCAGAAAAAGCAAGTTCTTTGCTTAGACGGAGCGGACGCCAGTGAAATCGCAGGAAAACGTGTTGCCATCATTGATGATGTAATTAGTACCGGTAAGTCGTTGCAGGCTATTGAGGATTTGGTCATTCAAGCTGGCGGCATTGTGGTAGCTAGAGCGGCAATTCTTGCTGAGGGAGAGGCAGCCGAGCGGAGTGATATTGTATTTTTACAAGAGCTTCCGTTGTTTTCTCATGAAATAGAGTAGCAGCAACATCAGGTGCATGTTTAAGCAAGTATCCCCTTCTATCGCTGGACAGAGGGGTTTTTTACATGAGGTAGGAAGAATCATCGGTAAAAGCTAAATTATATAGTATATTGTAGGTAGATAAAAATAAAAGCGAAGTTATCTTATTATTTATGTGAATATTCAAAATAGGTAGGTGGATCAGAAGAAACGAAAACAAAGAAACCTGTTAATTAGCACCCTTAAATTATTTGATGCAAAAGACATAAAAGAGCTTTGGCGTGAGCAGGATGTTGTCTACAATGACAAGACGCAACAAATATTTGCTTTTAACCATGCTATGAAGGTAACGCAGACAGGCGTTGGTAAGGGAGATGTGCTGGAAGCGTGCATCATTGGCTATAAAGATGGAAAACTGGTAAAGGTGAGCGATATAAAGAAATAGGTAATAAAAACAGCCTATTTACTCCTCAAAAAGGTGAAATAGGTTGTTTTTGTTTTATATGATGGAAAAAAATGGAGGTTAAAAAATACGAATTAAGATTTTAGAATATGTCTTACATGATCTCTAGCACTTTGTTCTACCTCTTCATCTGTAAGATGATGCTCAGCACCGTAAATAGCAATGTAGGTATAACAATTTGATGTGTGACTGGGGAGGAAGTCATATTGAAAAGAGGCAACAGGAAGACGAATCAATTATAATTTTACATAAATTAGTAAAGAATAAATAAGCAGCCTGCTACTATATGTCATTACACTCCCTGCAAAAATAGCTGAATAATTGGATAACTGATAGGGATAGTAGCTACGATAAGAGGCTATTAACTCAACATTTGTTCCATTTTTATTCAGATATTGATACATAGTATCTTGCTAGAAGAAATTATCTTCGCAAATCTGTGCCTTTTACAGTGATCTCGATCACACAAGGTGACATTTCTCACTCTATATACTGAGGTCATACCACGCAAAACGAAAGTGAGGTAATCAAGATGCTAAGTGAAAAGACTATTCAAACCATTAAATCTACGGTACCCGTATTAGAAAAACATGGAGTCGATATTACAAAACGTTTTTATCAATTATTGTTTACAAAACATCCAGAGCTATTAAATATTTTTAATCATGCTAATCAGAAGCAAGGGAGACAACAGACGGCATTAGCCAATGCAGTGTATGCTGCCGCCCAATATATAGACAAATTAGAAACGATTATTCCTGTTGTAAAGCAGATTGGTCATAAGCATCGTAGTCTTGGAGTTAAGGCAGAGCACTACCCGATTGTTGGAGAAAATCTGCTTGCTGCGATTAAGGATGTACTTGGAGATCTGGCGACAGACGAGATTTTGCAGGCATGGGCAGAGGCCTATGGTGTAATTGCAGATGCCTTTATTGGTGTAGAAGCTGAGTTTTATAAGCAAGCTGAACAACAGCAGGGTGGTTGGGAAGGTTTTAGAGCATTTAAGTTGGACAGAAAGGTAAAAGAGAGTGATGTTATTACCTCCTTTTATCTTGTTCCGCAGGATGAAAAAGCTATCGCTGGATTTGAACCAGGCCAATACATTAGTGTGAAAGTGGACATTCCTGGTGAAAAAAATATCCATATTCGTCAATATAGCTTATCTGATGCGCCAGGCAAGTCTTACTATCGCATCTCTGTTAAACGAGAGGATGGCAATCAGGATCAGCCTCCAGGTAAGGTATCTGTCTATCTACATGAACAGGTTAACCCAGGAGATCTTTTATTGCTTTCGGCACCAGCAGGGGATTTTGTTTTGGATCAAAAAGATGCTCGTCCTGTCGTCCTGATCAGCGGTGGGGTTGGATTAACACCTTTAGTTAGTATGCTTAACACACTTGTAGAGACGAATCCGAACCGCCAAGTAACCTTCATTCATGCGGCTCAAAGTGGGCAGGTGCACGCGATGAAAGAGCATGTAGAAGAGCTAGCTCGCCAGCACTCACAACTATCTGTTCATTGGTGTTATGACAAACCAACTGACTATGACAGAGCAACAAACGCTTTTCATAAAGAAGGCTATGTAGATATCTCTACATTAGAGCACATGGTTCCATCTAAAGATGCCAGCTTCTATTTCTGTGGTCCGACTCCCTTCATGAAGGCGGTGAACCATACCCTGAAGGAATACGGAATTGCGGAAGCAGACATTCATTTTGAGTTTTTTGGCCCTGCTGATAGCCTGTAGGACTATGAATCCAGTTTCGAGGCAGATTGAGCACGCAATAATCTGTTTACAGTCTCACGGCGCAGTCCGATAAATTGCCCGATCTCATCCTGTGTAAGCACTTCGGTCAAAGTGGTGGGAGCAATATAGAACTCAAACCAAGCTTGGAGCTTTCGCAATTTATCGGCGGCCGATACTTCTGTTAATTGATCGATCCGATGCTGCATCATACGGAGCTTTTCCTGAAGCTGTAAGGCAATGGTTCGGCATCTGTCCGGGTTGTTCTGTAGCTGTTGATACCACTCCCGCGCATTAAGAACCTCGATCTCACAAGTGATAAGTGCGATAGCCGTACCGAAATAAGGATTTGGACTAATAAGAGAATGGTGTGGGATGATTTCATTAGGCACAATGATATTTACTAGAGTTGTCGTTCCATCCTCATGAATCCGAATTACTTTTAACAGGCCGCTTTTCAGATGATACAGCGGGCCGGTTTCTCCTTGGCGAAATAGAGTTTCACCCCTATGCAATCTCATAGTAACCTCCATAAGAAAAGCGAAAGTCGGAACCCTCTGACTTTCGCTTTATTGTTTATTAATAGAGATTATAGCAGGATTAGCAGGTTTATGAAAAACCAATGTTACGAAAAACGTGTTTAACCTTCAATTTTTTTTGCAATACGCTAGATATAGCTACTATTTTACCCGGAAACTACTATGATACATAAGATAAGTACAATAACAGCTCGAAGTGACGTGATTGGTTTATGCTTCGCTCTAATGATATGGGCGTACAGAGCGGCAATCATAATGACAATAAAAATAGAAGCCGAAAACTTCAAGGCCGCCGGTATCCAAAAGGAAGCGATTACTCCAATAAATCCGATTAATTCGCAAGTGGCTGTGACGTACATGAGCCACATTGGATAGCCATATTCATTCCAATGCTGAACCATTGTCTTTGAACTTGTGAATTTGTTGAAAATCGAAACGGAAAACAAACCAATACATACAATTTGGAAAAGTAAAATAGTGAAATGCATGATGGTGCCCTCCTCTGATAAGATAGGTAAGATGGGATGTCTTTGTAGGAGAGTATACTCAGGTTTTGATGAAAAAGATGTAGTCTAGACTACATTGACAAATTCTGGGGGTATTGTATGGAGAAAATAAAATATTTATCAAGAATACAGTTATTTAATGAGCTTGAGGTAGAAGAATTAGAAAAAATCGAACCTGTTGCCCCGATTACAATTATGAAAAAAGGAACACTGATTACAACCCCGCATCAATCTCAAAAATTCCTGTATCTCATCAAATTGGGAAAGGTTCGCTTATATCAGATAACGTCAGAAGGCAGTGAACTAACTCTTGATGTATTAGGTGTCGGACATATATTTGGGGAAGTGGGTACGTTTACAACAGGGTCTGAAAATCTATATGCTCAAACATGGGAGGACTCCTTGATCTGTACGATTGATAAAACTGAGTTTGAGAACTTTTTGCAAAAAAAGCCTGATATTGCGTTAAAGTTTATTGAAATTTTGTCCAAACGTTTACAGGAGGTAGAGGAGCTGCTTGAATATATGGCATATGGAAGTGTTCGAAAACGGCTTCTATTTTTATTAAATAAACTATCGGATAAATTCGGGGTTAAAATATATAAGGGAGAGGGCTTGCATCAAGAAGAAGATTGGATTTTGCTTGATATAGCTGTTACGCATCAAGAATTAGCAACAATGATGGGCAGTATTCGTGAGACTGTGACGGGATTATTACAGGATTTCACAGCAGAAGGTATTATTCGGAAAGAAGGGCAGCGTAAACCTTTCCAAATCCATTACTCTCGATTAAAACAGGCAATAGCAAAAGATAGATGAGGTAATTAACTAATAAAGGGTAATTTTCCTTTAATTTTCATTAATAAATTACTTATTTAACAATAATTTATCCACTAATCTTTATTTATATTTACAATAATATACAATTAAACTAGAATTATAGAGGAGTAATGAATGGAACCGAATACCGTTGTCGAATATTGTCCTGAGAAATTATGTCCTAAGGTGGGAATATGATGGAAGGAAATGAAGCAGTACTTTACTCCTCTCTAGGTGAATTAATAAAAAATAAAAGACAACAAGCAAATTTGAGTTTATCAGAATTGGGAAGGCTGTCAGGGGTTAGTAAGGGCGTACTCTCTAAAATTGAATCATGTGAAACCAAGAGACCAGAGCTTCGAACCATTAAGGCAATCACTACTGTACTAGTATTGCCATATGAAGAGATAATAGCGAATTATATCGAAATACAACAGCGTGTAGAAATTTTATATGAGCTTCTTTTAGAAATGATTGAACTATCTAATATAACGCTAATTAGTAAGGTTGCACAAAAAATTCTTGAAAATCCCCAAGAAGATACATATACAGCTTTAGAACGTCTTTATGAACTATGCAATAGCATCACTAGCGACGAGATTAAACTTATTCTCTATAGCGCTATCATTAAGTATGCTAGAGTACATGGAATCCCAAATTATATAGCCAAACCATCCCTACAAAAATACCTAATAGAGAGACAGGATTTCAAAAATTTAGAGGAGTCTTTTAAAATCGGGGAAGAAATTATTCATTATGCAGACTTTTTGTCCGAGGAAGAAAAAATCACTTTCTATTTTAGGATGGGTCTGCACGCATTTGCTATCAAAAAATATCAGCAATGTATTGAATTGACAAAAATGGGGATTTTGAGAGATCACACCATAAATGAATTAAAGGTTAGAGCCTATCTCGCTATGATTAATGCTCTCTTATTATCAGGCAAATATGAAGAAGTCGAAAAACATCTTTCTACCTATAAAACATTTACATTCCATTTTGTGCATGAATCCGCGGCATTAACTGGTGCAATCGTAAAGGCAAAAAAGAAAGACTACGAAGCAGCCATTCCATTATTGCTGGATTGCTTACAAAATACGAGTGAGGATTCAAGAATTCATGCCGTAAATGAGTTAATTGAGTTGTATCTGCAAATGGAAAATTTCGATGCCATTGCAGAATTAGTGGCCGGGGAAGATAACTTTTTGAAGGTTGAATCGAAAACACCGTATAAATATTATTCAATAGGATTGTATTACCAAAACAAGGCAAACTATCAAATCTTAATTAAATCCTATCAAGAAGGATTGGATAGTTATCTTACTAGTATGGAGATATATGGCAAGATAAATGCTTATCAAGAAATTAATGACTGTATGAAGAGTATTCTTTCCTTTTATTTCTCTATAGAAAAATCTATAGATTTACAAATGGTACAGAAGCTTCAAGATGTATATAATAGGATTATACAGAATAAAGAAAATTAATTAGCGTAGGAGGGATTGAGATGAAAAAGGCAATTATAACGATTTTCATGACTTTAGCATTGGTAACTTCTATTGGTTCTATTGATTCTTTCTCTCATGTCGCAGAAGCTAGTAAACCTCATGCTATTCAGTATGTATACGATCCAGGATTTTAATTGTATCTCTCCTTAGAACGCTCTTAGGAGCGTTCTTTTTTATGGAAACACATTGGCCTATGAAACCAAACTCATCCATCTAACTATTTTTACACATAAATTACAATATCAATGATATGATTATAGTGATTTATACAACTAGATTAGATTGGATGGTTTTGTCATGCATAATTATAGAATGATTGTCCTCGATTTAGACGATACATTGCTTCAAGATGATCACACCATTTCAACACGTACAAAAATTGCACTAATGAAGGCCCAAGAAGCTGGAGTAAAGGTAGTTCTTGCATCAGGTCGTCCTACGTACGCCATGACGCATATTGCTGAAGAATTGGAGCTAGCAAAATACGGTAGCTTTATTTTGTCCTTCAATGGTGCAAAAATTATAAACTGGAAAACAAAAGAAGAGTTATTTAGTAGCACACTGCCAGTACAAACCGTACATGAGCTATACGATATCAGTAAAAAAGAACAGGTTGGGATTCTCTCCTATGATGGGGATGATATCGTAGCTGAAACAGTTACTGCGTACACCCAAAAAGAGTCTGAGATTACAGGAATGAACATTAAAGAGGTAGAAAGCTTTAAGCAAGCCATCACACGACCAGTAGTAAAAGTGCTAATGGTAGACGATCCTACTAAGCTAGCAATTGTGGAAAAGAAACTGCAAAAACAGCTAGAGGGTCAATTGAGTGTGATGCGGTCGAAGCCGTTTTTCTTGGAGTTTACAGAAGCGGGTGTTGATAAAGGAACCAGCTTACATCAGCTCATTCATAAATTAGGAATTGAACAAGCAGAGGTTATTGCGATCGGTGATAGCTACAATGATCTTGCCATGATTAATTTTGCAGGGCTTGGTGTCGCAATGGGCAATGCACCAGATGACATTAAGGAAATAGCGGACTATGTAACAGATACAAATATGAATCATGGTGTGGCAAAGGTTGTTGAGACCTTTATTTTAAATAAAATCCCACAAGCTTAGAAATCGTACTACTGATTTCTTTCCTATACTTATATGAAAGATGCGTCAGTGAACATTTTTGTTCCTTTGACGCTTCTTTTTGTTGGTAACGTTTCTGACGAATACATAGATTGCATCAATTGTCCAATTACGGTTTATCCCAGTGAAAGTAAGGGAAAAAATTTCTCTCTTTGAAATGAACCAAAATACGAGAACTGGTGAATAAGGAGTGACAGGGAAAACGAGGAGGTTTTTTATGTGGAGGAAAATCATTATTCTCCAATAACTGGAGAAGGGGGTCCAGTGGGCTTTGAAGCACTTGTTCAGCCTCACTTACCTACGGCATTTCGAGTCGCTTTTTTAATCGTTCATGATTACCATTTTGCTCAGGATGCTGTTCAAGAAGCACTATGGGAGGCGTATCAATCACTTTATCGCTATGATGAACGAAAAGGGACATCGTTTCGAGCTTGGTTTATGAAAATTGTGACACATCGGGCGCTTAATATGGTGCGTAGAAAGAAAAAAACGGAAGAATACGCAGACTCCATTGATCCTGACCAAAATCCATTGGAGAGTATTCTGCAAAAGGAGCAAGAGCAACAGATTTGGCGAGCGATCCAGTCGATGACGCCGAAGCATCGCTCTGCTGTTATTCTTTACTATTATGAACAGTTTAGTGTAGCTGAAATTGCAAAAATCCTTGGTGTGTTTGAGGGTACGGTAAAATCAAGGCTGCATAAGGCCAGAAAGCTAATCGCTGAGAAAATACAGGCTGAAAAAGAAACACAGGTAATGACCGAGATAGGAGTGATCATGCATGACTAATCTAGATAAACAGATTGCACAGACTCTAAAAAAGGTAGCTGGAGAGTTGGATCAGCCTGCTTTTGTAATGCCTGACCGGGCTGTGGCCTATAAAAGAAAAAGGTCGCGTCTGCTAGGCCCTTTGATTTTGCCAGTCTCAATTAGCTGCGCCCTGCTTTTAACGGTTTCGGTGGGTTCATATGTATCGCCCACATTTGCAGCCTATGTAAAATCGTTATTTGAAGGCAGTTCTGATAAAGAGCTACAAAATGCAGCAGAGGAGGGCTTTTCACAGAAGGTAAACGCCTCTGTTACGGATCAGGGCTATACTCTTGAAATAAAGGAGATATTGGCCGACCCAATGAGAATTGTGGCCGTATATTCGGTCAAGGATCAGCAGAATAACGTTATTCATCCGGATAAGATAGATCTAGGGAATGTAGAAGTAACTGATTTGAAAGGGAATCCATTTAAGAGAGTATCTAGCGAATTATTTACATTAGGATATGACGATGATAGTCAATACGGCTATATCACTCTGAAAAATCCAGTGGTGGAAAAACAACAGAAGCTTTTACTGCAAGTCAAGGGTAGAGAAATTGCCTCTGTTAAAGGGGACTGGTCCTTACAGATTCCTTTTGATTTAGAAAAATCAATTACGGCTTCAAAGGTGCTACCAATGAATGGGACGTATACAACACCGCAGGGATTGCAAATCAATTTAAACAGCGTGATGTATTCACCGACTGCTGCGCGTGTCGAATATGAAACAAAATGGACGGAAGAGGCAAAGAAAAGATTAGTGCAGGAAAGCAAACAAGTGAAAGGAAAAATAGCTTCAGCTCCCCCTTATGTTCGCTATGATGATTATAAGCTGAATTTTCATGTTGAAAATGAAAAGGGAGAGAAAATAAAGGACCTAAATAGGGAGATTGCTACTCCTCGCAAGTATCTAGATAAATATGGTCATTCTATCCGGAAGTATGGATTTGCTCCTCTGTCTCCTGATCATCAATATACACTGGTATTGGACTCCTTAGTAAAAACAGAACCGTATAAGCTGGACATATCATTTGAGCCGAAGCAGCTTGGCGATAAACCTGTAAGAGTAGATCAGGATGGCAAAACGATTGAGATTAAGTCAGTAACCTTTGACAAACCTCAAAATGAAGCATCTCCCAAGGATGAAAAGCATGCTACGATTACACTAGAGGCTTATGTAAAGGATATTGTTCAAATACCAAGTACAATTTTAGTGGATGATGATACCGATAAAATTATTAATCACTTTGATTGGACGATAAAAGATGAGAAGGGCAAAATATACAATGTAACAGGCGGAGATTTTAAAAGGTTAGGAAAGGACGAACAAGGCAGAAACCATATCCGAATAAAATTGCAAAGTTATGAAATGAAAGAACTTCCGCAAAAGATCAGCCTTACATCCGAACTGGCAGAAAAGAGCTATGACCTGGATTGGAGAGTACCATTGCCAATGCCAAAAGAAGATAAATGAGAAATAATGATTGCGAGAAAAATAATGGAGGCAAGAAAAATAATAGTGAGCTGTGTATAAGCAGGGAAATGGACAGGAAAAATAGCCTGTCCATTTTTTTGATTGAATCTTACAGAGTGATATTTCGATTACACAGAAAGTGGGTAATCCACCTTATCGACGTTTTAAAAAAATGTTACGAATTGAGATGAAGCTCAGTCCGAGAAAAAGCGTATTACCTGTTACCTTAGAATTGGTTATTAAAGGGTAGGAAAATTCTGTATTATTGATATAATGACAGTAAGAATTGAACAATTATGTATTCTCCCTAAGGAAGACATCAAGGTTCAAGATTTTATGATTATGAAATAGGCAATATTATCGCGAAAACCGTTAAAGCTTTTAATATGAGTCATTTTACTGAATGATTCGACATATCGTGGATTGTGAATAATTAGGAAGGGAGCAAAACGCATGGGAACAATGCCACTTTGGTTTTGGATTCTTTATTACCTATTCATTTTAATGACTATCATTCTTACAATTGTTTGCATGATTAAGAAAAAGCATACACTTTTTTCAGCCGTTACGCTTATTTTCTCCGTTCTAGCACCAATTGTTTTCTTTTTACATGCATTGACAAGGGGATATGGTAATGAGATTGAATTTTTCTTTAGAAAGCTTTTGTTAGGGGAAATTTGGGCAATCTTTGGAGCAATTGCAGTAGTTGAGACTGTTTATTGGTACTTTTTACTACTAAAAGATTGCAAGATAAACCGTAAGCATTCATGAAAATATTCGAACATACCCACAAATGGATAAATACTGACGAGCGCTCTCTCATTAGTGATACTAAGACAGACAATTAGATAAAGAATGATAACAGATAGGCCTAATAGCAAAAAAGCTATTAGGTTTACATGCATTATGCCTATATATAAACCTCAATCAGTAAGGAAGTGTTGGATAGAATAAATGTTTCGTATAAAAAGTTCGATAATAAAAAGAGAAGGGTTGGGCAGTATTCCAATTTTAATATGGAACAGAGGTGTCTTATTATATGTCTAATCTTAATATTTCGATAAAAAATATATTTATCGACATAATTTGATTTTTTTCGACAAAATCCAACATTTTTTTCAAAATAAGTATCGTTTTCAGCTTGGAGCATTATATAATTCAATTAGAAAATTCTACAAATAAGGAGAACCCCATGCGGATATTTCAAAACTTAAAAATAAGAACGAAATTATTACTCATCATTCTAACGTCTATCTTATCTTTTGTAGCTTTATCGTCATTAGGGTACAACGGATTAAAAAAAGGGGACGAAGCTGCCTTAAGCATGTATGAGGATTGTTTACTTCCTATTCAGTGGTTAGGAGATTTAGAATCGAATTTTTTTAGGGTTCATATGAATGTTGTGGAATATATGATTACCACTGATGAAAAAAGGAACAACGAACTTGATAAAATCATCAAGGAATTACGCGTAGAGAATGATGATTTAATCAAAAAATTGGAAAGCACTCGTATTCCAGTGGAAGAAAAGGAATTATACGAAGGATTTAGTACTAGCTTTAACAATCTGCGTGAACTTACAAGCAAAGCGATTTCATTGGCTAGTCAAAATAAAAATGCAGAAGCGTATACGTATTACCTAGCCGAGCTTCAGCCTTCTCGAACAGATGCCATTGTTTCTCTTCAAAAATTACTGACCTACTTGCAAGAAAAAGCAGATAAAATCCAAACTGAAAATTATCAGGAGGCCAATTTTACTATACTTATGTTTGGTATTGTAGCCTTACTAGTTGTTATCTTTATTAGTATGATAGGCTATATTATCAGTAAATCGATTAAGCATCCTATTGATCTACTAGAAGCAGATATGAAACAAGTAGCTCAAGGAGATTTAACCATTCGCACCTCCTATGAATCAAAAGATGAGATGGGAAGCATCGTCTCCTCTTTCAATAAAATGCTAGAAAATCTTCAGCAGTTGATGGGAAAAGTTCAAGCAGCAACAAACACCGTAATGGTTTCAACAGACAATATGCTACACGAAACACAAAATGTTTCTGCTATCTCTAGTAACGCTGTAGTTACCATTGATGAAATGAACCAACAAGTCCAAGGACAAATGTTAAGTATTCAGGAAAGTGCTAAGGCCATGGATGAAATGTCGACCGGAGTACAGCGAGTGGCCGAATCTTCTTCTACTGTTGCTGAATTAGCAATCACTACAGTGGAACAGGCGAGAGAGGGCAGTCAGGTAGTGCAGCAATTCATTACACAAATGGATACGATTCATAATTCTGTAGAGGAAACATCGGCAGTTATAGGCCGTTTGCTGGAAAATACACAGCAAATTGATAAAGCTTTGTTGTCTATTACCGATATTGCTGAACAGACAAATCTATTGGCGCTAAATGCGGCGATTGAGGCGGCGCGTGCCGGTGAATTTGGAAGAGGTTTCTCTGTAGTTGCAGACGAGGTGAGAAAGCTAGCTGAGGAATCCAAGCAATCGGCAAGTGAAATCAATCATTTGATTACCTATATCCAGCAGGATTCGAAGGATGCTGTTCATGTCATGGAGAAAGGACAGCAAGAGGCAAAACAAGGAATTATTACAGCCAATGAGGCAGGAAAAGCCTTCAATACTATTGTGGAAGAAATAAATGAAATCACGTATCAAATTCAAGAGGTATCTGCAACAACCGAAGAAATGTCAGCAGGAACCGAAGAAATAAATGCGTCGTTAGCAGAAATATCTTCTACTGCTACCCAAGTAGCCGGGTCTACAAATGAAACGGTACAATCAATTCAAGACCAATCGGCTTCTACAAATGAAATGGCTAATCATTCTATGAAAATGAATGAGACAGTTAAGGAACTTGAGAAGCTATTATCTCAATTTAAAATTCAAAACTAATAACCTTATCTATACAGGTAGGAACAAAAAAGGTAGATACAAAAACAAGCTGGCGGAATCTTAGTTCTGCCAGCTTGTTTGTTAGTAGGGCTTCAAATTGCTTTGTTGTCTATGGGTACTCGCTTACGGTGAAGGGTCAGAACGAACCCAGCCAGAATTTCCATTAAATTGGATTTGGTACCAACCGTTTTGATCAGCTATGCCCTCAATTGGGCTACCCTTTTTAATCTGGCCAATTACACCATATTCTTCACCTGGGCCTGCATAAACCTTGATGGAATCCTCGGACGAGCCATTTCCCCTCTCGTCATTTTTGGAAGGAAAGGCTGGTTCATTATCGTGTGGGGTGGTTTCTTCTGCTCCCGACGCGGCTTTCTCATCTGTTACTGTATCTGAATCTACATCAGGCTCAGTTTCGGGGGACGGTGATAGATAATCCCTTATCTTTTCCTCATAGACAAGACCATTATCCTCTAGCTTAAAGGCTGCTATTTCCTTTTCCCCTTTGCCCTCGGCATTTTCTAGAATGACGGAGCCTGTGCCTTCCACTGTAAATCCATCTGCCTCTACCTCAAATAGCTTCACCCAATCTTTTTTGGATAAATCGGGAACAAATCCATAGTATGTAGAGAGACGGTTTTTACCCGTTGTTTCCACAATGAGGATGGGGGTTTCTTTACTAATCAATGTATCTGAGATATTGAGATTTTTGAGCTTTGTGTCCGTATGAAAAGATCCCTCTAAGTACAGAACAGAATGATCATCCGGCATTTTTGCTGCCAAATGAAGATGTTGATCTTCCTCTGAAATACCGGCTGTATAAACGACAGACCCCCAACGCTTCTCTCCTGTGAGGACGAATCCAAACGATTTATCTGGATATTTTTCTTTCAATAGGCGAATTGGATCATACTTGATCCAGCGGTCTTCTAATTCTGTTACGAGCTTGGATGTATCCTGAAGATCGCTTAGCTTTTGATACAGGTCACGTGCCTTTTCAAACTGGTTTGCTTTTGTGTAACGCTCCGCTTGCTTTAGCTGAGAGGCGAGATGTTGATCAAGAAGGCTGATGGACTCCGAATCAGCAGGCAGCACGTCACTAATCTGACGGTAAGCCTTTGCCTGCATGATAAATGTGTCTAGGTCCTTATTGCGAATCGAGCGTTTGATCTGGGAGCTAGCATACTTTTCTAGTAAAGCAAGTAACCAATCACCTTGTATATCTACTTGCTTATAGGCATGTAAGCTTCTGGAGGCTGATTGAATTACCTGGTCGAAGGTACTTCTGTTTGTTACATCCCTATTATTTTTTTTGATCATAGGAACGAAAAAGGGAAATGAGTTCCTGCTTCTTCTGTTTTTCCCCACCAAAAAATTCATCTGGAATAGCGACCAAAGAATGAACAAAGCGTTCATCACGATAATTTTGCTGGGTCAGGTTTTCCTGCATAGATGTAGTATAGGTCTTTTTCATTGCAAGAAAGTAATTTTTTAAAGTAGCTTCGATTGCATGCTCTTCAGAAACTTGTGTGAAAAAATCGACGAATAGCTGTTCTTCTTGCTGAGCGTGCTGTTTAAAGGTGTGGTAGGTTGTATACAGCTCTAGTATATCTCCTACCTGATTCTCTCCTGCGGTAGCATGAATCTGCTCAGAGATGGATTCTAGCTGTTGGCGAATGGAACGCAATGCAGATAATGGCTTATTCCATGCCTCATCACCATAGCTGATAGTAGTAATGGCTTGTGCTTTCGCGAAGCTTTCTTCGGCCGCAAGCAGATTTCTTTCCTGGTAGTGCTTTTTGGCTTCTTCATATAAATTGATTTTTTTCAGGCTATATCTAATCTTGACACCCATGGCTATTAAAGACAACAGGAATAAAATTAGTAGGATATTTCGTATCCAAAGTGATCGTTGATAGGCAGGGAGTAGTTTGCTAATAAATTTCTTCATAGCAATCCTTTCAGATCGGGATCAAACGAGTAGTGCTGATCCACGTGTCTCTTGGTAGCTTCATATAATTTGGCCCACTGACTATTTTGGTGGGCACTAACCATTTTAGCTAAACGAATCAAACGCTCCTTAGGTAAATATTCTATGAACTCAATAATAAAATCCTGATAGTGATCTATATGAGCTCGTACTCGTAAAGATGCCCCTGCCACCTGACCGAGGATTTGCGTACCATTACTTTCCTGAAGAATATACGATTTATTTGAAATAACATAATCTACAACAGTTTGTTTTACTAACCATGGTTGGACTTTTAGTACCTCATGAAGATAGGCAATAAAATGATAATTGTAATCAGATGGGATCAGCGTATCTAACTCCAATTCCATGTCCTTACGAAGTACAAAGTGATTGAGATATTTGACCTTGAGGATTTTTACCAAATCAGAGTCGATAAAGTAGCCAACTTCCCTGATTTTTTCATAGGCATCTTTATATTTTTTTGCCTTAACATCAGCATCAATATCCTCTAGCTGTTGATAGAGAGCATTTTTAATATTTTCCTGCTCTGTTTTGATGAATTGTTCAAAATGAACCTTTTGTTCGTAGGAGCCATACCGCTTCTGCATGAGCCAAAAGAGCAAAAAGAGAAGAACGCCTCCACTACACGCAAGTACCAAATTCATTGTCGTATCAGCAAAAATAGCTGCGAGACAGACAAAGAGACCGATCCAAAGAAAGCGAATTTGAACGTGTCGTCTGGTAGTGGCTGCTGAGACAGCGCGGATAGGTAGGAGTGTTACGTTTTTTTCGCAAAAAGGGCATTCCGTATCCCACAGCACAGAATAGGAATGACATTTTGGACAATATTTTAAACGTTCAAAGGCATGAGTTGTTTTGACAGTCTTTCTGAATTGAACACCAGTTTTTGTCTTCATTTTTGCTCACCTTCGTTATTTAACAGCGCATGAAGATACTGATCTATCTCAGCTTCTGTTTTACTTTTTCGTTTAAATAGCCATAGTTGAGTGAAACGATAGCCCAGTAGTACCAAAGAAATAGCTAAAAAGATATAAGTTATCATCTATCATTCTCCAAATATCAATGTCGAAATATGTAACATAATAGTACATACGTCCGTATAACGTTATATGGATGTTACATGGCTTTTCTCTTTTTAATTGTAAAATATAGTGGTAATCTTGTCATATAGTCACATTCTTTGCAATAGTTGTTCAAAAACATGGATATTTTTAACAAAAAAATTAAGTAGCGGAGGTTCAATAGCATGCTTCAATGTAAGAGGTTTTTTCAGCATATATTGTGCGTGGGACTTCTGTTGACTTCTCTAACCACAGGTGCCACGTTTGGTTTTGCACAGACCGGTGGAGATAAAATGGACGCTGTGTTGGTTGTAGACGTCAGCAATTCCATGACCCAAAGTGATAAAAACAAAGTAAGTAACGAAGCAATGAAAATGTTTGTGGATATGACCTCTATTCAGGGGAATAAGATCGGGGTCATCGCATATACGGATAAAATTGAGCGCGAAAAGGCACTGATTGAGGTTAAATCCGATCAAGATAAGCAGCAAATCAAAGCTTTTATTGATAGCTTACAAAAAGGTGCTTACACAGATATTTCTGTAGGGGTCGATGAAGCAGTAAAAATTTTAGATGCAGGACATGACCCGACGCATTCTCCTATCGTTGTGCTGTTAGCAGATGGAAACAACTTTTTAAATAAGGACTCCAATCGCACGCAGCAGATGTCTGATCAAAAATTGCAGGATGCGGTACAAATGGCCAAAAGCAAAGGGTACCCTATCTATACGATAGGACTTAATGCTGATGGACAATTGAACAGAACAACTTTGCAACAGATCGCGACAGAAACGAATGGCAAGTTCTTTGAAACAAGTACGGCTGACAAGTTACCCCAAATTCTAAGCGAGATTTTTGCTAATCATCTGAAGCTGAAGGTTGTTCCTGTGAAAAGCATGACTTCAAACGGAGCCTTTCAGGACGTAACAATCTCGATACCTAACACCAATGTATTGGAAGCAAATATTTCGATCATGTCGAAGAATGCTGTACAGGTAAAGCTGTTTGATCCATCTGGCAAGGCAGTACCGGTTCCGTCTAATCAGGTTCATTTCTCGAAATCAAATGCATATTCCATGATTAAAATGCTAAAACCCCAGCAGGGAGATTGGAAGCTACAGGTCAAAGGAGCAGCCAAGGATAAGATTGATATCAACATGATCTTTAACTATGACGTGCAGCTCGCAATGGAACCGATCCCTGCTAAGACATATAAAGCTGGCGATGATATCCAAATTAAAGCAGAACTAGTTAGTAATGGACAAAAAATGACTAGCACTGATCTTTACAAAAGCATGAAGGCAAAGCTGCTCGTGAACGATGTAACAGACAACAAAACAAGTGAAATGGAACTAACGAATACAGGTAGTGGATTTACAGGAACCTTTACTATCCCAGCTTCCCATCAATACGAGATTAAGGTGAAAGCAGAGGATAGCAGCTTTTATCGAGAAACACAGCCTGTTACTGTGAATGCAGCAAATGCAGGGGCAACGGGGTCACAGCAACCTCCAACTGCCCCAACAGGAGAAGAAAAGCCTTTTCCGTGGGTCATGACGATTGGTGGTACTTCGGGTCTGATTTTACTTATTGCGATTGCGTTATATGTACTGTCCATGTGGAAAAAGGCAAACAAAGGATTTATGGGACAAATGGCTATCGAAATTATCAATGAGGATACAGGCGAAAAGTCGAGTCCACAGTATAAAAAACTAAATGCCTTTAAAGGAAAGGTTAAATTGCATCAATTGTTGCAGCTTGCCCCAGAGTTTCAGGAGACAGACAAAATCATTTTTCTACCAGGCAAAAATGACACGCTTATCATTCAAAACAAATCTGATTGTCAGATTGAAAAGGCTGGAAGAGTACTAGATGCAAGTAAAGGAAGGGAATTAAAAAAGAACGATCGAATCAAGGTATCCCTTTCTGGTGTAAACAAATCAGTCTTTATTGACTACATCATCTAGGAGAGGATCGATTATATGAGAGCAGTTGTGAGAGAACATATTCAGCAGTTGGATGTATCTTTAGGCGGGGGAATCGTAAGTGAGAAGATTCGTGTAGATACGATTGATAACCCGATGCTTGTTATTGGTTTAGGTGGAACGGGGATTGATGCGTTGCTCCGTTTAAAATATCAGGTAAACAGACGTTTCAAGCTACCGGTGGATTCTTTATCGAAAAAACGGAAGGAAAAACCGGATAATATTGAGTTTGTCGCCTTTGAAACAAATGAGCATGATCGCAACAAACGTTACAAGGGTATTGGGCTTGATCCTATTTCGGAATTTGTGTTGCTTTCTAATCCGGAGATTGGCGGAGTATTGCAGAATAGAAGCATTTTAGAACCATACATTACGGATTGGCTTTCACCTGAGCTGACAATCACAGATGGAATCAGTGGAGCATCAGGAGTTAGACAGGCGGGGCGGTTGCTGTTATTTACTAAAATTACGCAGGTCGTCCAAACCCTTGAGAAAAAGATTAAGATGCTTACCGAGGGCACCAATAAAAAGCTGATCGTATTTATCTTAACGGGTATCTCAGGCGGAACCGGTAGTGGCTGCTTCATGGATATTGCCTATATTGTTCGCGGTATTTTAGAACGAGAATTTGGCAGTGCAGGAGTCGATAAGGTTAACTCGCTTGGCTATCTGTTTACACCAGATGTTAACTTGTCGAATAAAAGCCTCAGCTCGCATACGCGCGATTACATCATGAAAAATGGTTATGCTGCGTTAAAAGAGCTGGATTATTGGATGAATGCAGACGAACGTATGGATCGCTTTAAGCAGCAATATGGCAACGCCTTACATGTCTCTTCCCCAATGCCTCCATTCAATTTGTGCCACCTTATTTCGGCAACAAATCTTGAGGGTAAAGCATTAGAAAATGCCTACGATTACTGCATGAATGTTACGGCTGAGAATATTACCAACTTCATGGCAAGTGAAGAAAAACGGTCGGGCGAAGAGTTTGCGATTCATGATTATATTAGTAATATTCGTACCAACATTAATCAGATGCCAAAAGCATATGCGGCTAACTACCAATATAACGTCATAGGTGCTTCGTCTGCGGTACTGCCGATTGAAGAGATGACTACATATTTGGCATACCGATTGTTTAAAAAGATGGAGAATATGTTTATCGCCGCTCCTACACAGGAGGATGTAGAAAAATTTGCTCGCAAATTAAGCATCGATATCGACTCGATTTCCAAGAGATTTGAGGAGCGTGTTCCAGAACCAATTCCAGGCTATGAAAATAGTGAGCGTCTCAGCTATAGCAATGTCATTAGCCAACAGGTCGTAAGTATCGATCATGAGCTGGAGCAGGGCTATCTGGCTAAAGCGAGAGAGGAATATATCAAATGTAAAAAACAGCTTCCAGGCGAGCTGACCACTACATTTGGTGAAATGATTACAAGAGTATTTTTACATGCACAGCAAGGGCCGTTTTTTGCTTCGAGTCTGATTCATTCCGATAAGGGCTTTTCCTTGCTTAAAATGATACTCTCTTATATCGAGAGCTTAAAACTAAACCTGGAGAGCTTCCCAAGAGAAATTGAGGGAGCGCGCGAAACAGCTAATGAGAAGCTAGGTGATGCTCGCAGTGCCTTTATCTCAAAGGAAAAGAAGAAAAATAGCTATTTGGAAGCAAAAATCACTGAATACCAGCTTCTTGCAGATCATGAAAAGCTAGAGCAAATGATCGAGTTCTACGAGGAGCTATATCGTCGATTAAGTGATGAAAACAATCGGATTTACAGTGTATTTACGGAGATTTTAAATACGCTCAACCAAATTTTTGAAAAGAACGGTGACATCCTCATCAACGGTGGGGAGGAGATGGATCGTACCGGAAATAAAACGTATTACTGGAATATTGTGAGCGTACCTGATATTGCGAAGGTTATAGCAAACACCATTGATGAAAAGGATACAGATGATTTAATACGTGATTTCACTGCTGAATTGCTGAAGCGCTCCGATCACTGGATCAAGGAAACAGAAGTAGATATCGTCGGTGCTATTTCAGACTTTTTATCCGATAAGTTCAGCCATCTGATTACAACGTCGATGGAAGAGTTTTTGCTGATGAAATACGGGCAGGACGAAACGCTGGATCGTATCGTAGAACGAAAAATAGCTAGTAAATTAGATGAAGAAGCGATTCCAGTTTTCCACCTCAGCAATAATCTGGGTAATATGAATTTCCCTTCATGGGGCTTTGTTTCGGTGCCACTTCAGGCTCCGTCTATTTTGAAGGGGATCAAGAACTTTCAAAATACGTCAATCAGCGGCTCGCGTTTTACAGTGAAGGAGAGCGGAGTAAAAAATCGTATTTTCTGGTTGAATACAAAAAATGGTGTTCCTTTGTTTGCTTATACGCCGCTCAAAGTGTATGAGGAAAGCTATGAACGAACCATTCTTGAAAAAGAAGGTGTTGGTCGTCACTTAGTTCAATCAGACAAGAATAACTGGACGTACCTACCATCTCCTATTCCAGAGAAATCTTGGGGAGAAACATATCTGAATGTACGTGTGAAAGATTACAATGCTAGGATTCGTGAGCTATTTGACAGAGCTGTTCGTTTCGGATGCATCATCGAAAAAGACAGTGAAAATCAAACAAGCAACCGATACGACTGTATCATTACCAAGCCGTTCGAAATCACTGCCTTCTTGGCTACATACAAGCTGGACAATGATCCATCCAAAGGTAGCCCAGGGGAGATTAAGAGATGTCTTGCTGAATTGAAGGGCTTTATGGAACAGGGATTGGAGCAGGAATATACAAAGGATTTGTTTGGCAGCATCAACGAAGAGATGGCCAAGGAAAATTTAATCCGCTCTCCAGAACTGATTCGTCTCCTTCAGCAGGAAGTGCGTAAATACGAAGACATCGAGAGTAAAATCAATGAGTTAGAACAGATCATCCAATCGATTCAAGGTGAGGAAGAGCTGTTAAATCGTTTCATTGAAGCACTATACACAGGTACTATTTGTAAAAAGGGCGCCTTGTATGTGTATGATAAGGACGAGGAAGAAGAGGCTTGGGAGCCTTTCGTCAATCTGATGAAGGTGAACAAGCATGTAGAGTTTGCGATCTACAATCAATATCGCAATTTGGATGGTAAACAAATGACTGCTCTTCAACGCAAAGCGAGTAAACGAAGCGACCAGATGACATCGTCAGTTGATACGCAGGAATTGTTAACGAAGCTAGAGGAAATCACTGTTGCTTTTCAGGAAGCGAAGAACGAGCTTGAGTATGATCGCGATGACTATGTAAACGGGGAAGACATGTATCGTTTTTATAAAAAAGTGTGGTCGAAAGTAAACGATATGCGCAAAACATTACAATAATTATTAGGGGAGAAAAGCATGAGGGATTTGATTGAACAGTTCGCAACTCACTATGTGTCGGATTTAGAAAAACAACTGGATAGTGAGAACGGACAGCGTAGCATTCAGAACCCTGTGCTTTTTCTCTTTTTAGGTGATAAGAGCTTAGAGGCACTTCAGTCGATTTATGCTACCAATGAACAAAAGTGGCAAAATAGCGAGGGAGTGCTCTATGTTCACGCCTATTCGGAAGGGACTCTACAGCGTGCGAATGTGTATAACTGCCGCTTGCCGCAGCCTTCTGCTGATAAAAAAACGATGCGGGCTTCTCTCTATGACATGTTTTATCAGGATGAATCATTGCTGATCGAACTAAATAAAATGATGAAGATGGTAAGTGTTCGTGTAGCAGAAATGGGTAAGCTATTTACTTATCACCAACAAATGAATATTGCAGTAGTCACCAGAGTAGATGATATTGCTAATGTGCTGTTACCGGAATTTACGCTGCTTGTAAAAAGCTATCTTAGTGAATTATTTAAAAATGTCTCGTTGGATTTGTATGTTTTGATGCAGGAAAAGAATAATGGCCAGGAATTTGGATTTTCTACGTCAATAGGAGTTAGCTTCCTTGATGAATTAAATGAATATCAACAGCCTGATTACCAATTCTGTGCTGATCTTCAGATGACAGAGGATCGAGTGAAGCTGGCTGTGGAGCATACTAGTTCTCCGCTTTATTCACTTGTGTATATCCTAAGTGATAAGAATGAGCAGGGAATGTTCATTGATAACGGTAAGGAAGATAATTATGAGTTGATTAGCGATATCGTGCTACTCAACAATAAACGAGTGGAATCAGAAGTATACGAAGGTAGTGAAAGCTATAATCGCACACAATTTATTCATAATATTACCGGGGTTACAAGACGACCTACATTTGCTTCAGCCGGGCTCTCCAAAGTAAAGCGACCTACTCACGCTATTGCACACACTGTACTTGCAAAGGTGTATGATCACTTTCTAGGACGTTTGAAGCAAAATGGCACGTATGATGTTTCAGAAGTGCTAGAGAGACTGGAGATCACAGACTCGCAGATTCTACAAAAAGTGAAGTCAGTTTTACCCGATGAGAGCAAATTAGAAGAGTTGACAGGTTTGATGACTTCGGGCGTTAGCTACAAAGAGCTTACGAGCATGACTCTTAAAGAGGCAGAGGTAGCATTGTTCGAGGATAGCAGTCAGACCTTTTTTGCAACGAATTTTGTGCTTGCCGCGCGTTCAAAACGAGATTCTTCTCAACAAAAGCATAAGCTCACTCCGCTTATTAGAGAAGAGATTCTTGAAAATCCCAAATACGGATTATATGCTGCCTACCAATTAACCTCGGGATCTGATGCTAAGAAGAGTCTTGCTCATGTCTTGCGTTCCAGAATCAAAGATACAATTCGACAGCTAGAGTATTGCAAGGATCAGCTAGAGGATCTTTATCGTCAGAGGGTTGACCGACAAGAGATAAAAACGGGTGGTCTTTTTACACGAGATAAAGAGCGTGTACGAAATTTTATACGGCATTTTTTCCCGGTCATTTATGGAAAGAAGTATGAGATTTTAGGATTGGAAATGGAGATAGAGCTTCTTAGCGATTATGAAAGACAATTGGAGGACATTCATCAGAAGCTAAGACAACAGGTCATGCAGCTAGAAGAAATCAAGGTACAAGTCAGTGAGATGGCGCGAAAAAGTATCCGAGAGGCTGTAGACTATCTAGACAAAAACATAGAGGAATATTACGGAGCTGTTGTACAGGAATCGATTGAAATAGTAGAAGCCAAACGAGGAACTGGCTTTTACTTTGAGGATAGATACATGGGGAGCATTTCTTTCCTATTAGATAAGGGAGTTACTGAAATGATCCAGCGGCTATGTGACATGTGCCGTAAGGAAATTATGACCAGTGAGCCGTTCTCCCTTTCCTTTGAGGATGAACTCCTAGCAAGAGCGAATGTGACGGCGGCTTACGACAACAGGACTGTTTTGACCCGAGAGCAGCTATATAGGGATTTGGCTTTAGAGTTGGAAAGCAGATCATCTGTCCATATAGAAGTCTTTCAATTTATGCAAAAGTATAGATATGAGGAAAAATACTTTTTTGCTGATTATACGAATGATTTTGTTCAATATGTATTTCGAACCGAGCAGGGAATGCGGACTTATAAACAGGGGTGCATTCATGAAGCAAACAAAAGCGGGATTGAGAAAATCAAGCTCATGGGTGGTTTCGGCATAGAAGACCTCATGTATTACCGCAATAATAGGAAATATTATGAATCCTATCGGGAAAATGGCTTTTTATTTCGCCGACAAGGAGGGGGGCAATTGTCATGAGTCAAAAAAAAATCAGTCTGCTCATGGTTTTCTGTAGCTTGATAGGTGGAATAATCGGCTTTGTAGTAGGCGAAATGATTGTAAACCTTTTGTCTAATGAACTACCTCAGTGGGTGGTTATGGGACTTTATTTTGGACAGTATGCTTTATTTGTTGGACTTATGTGTTTAATAGCTGAATTAATTTCACCTCGATTAAACGGGCAGGGCTGGAGACAGCGCTATGTCGGATTCTCATGGAAGATGCTTGTACCGAGTACCTTTATCATGCTAGGTGTAGTTGCTATGCTATTACAATTTTTCTATGGGACAAATTTTCAGAAGGCGTCGGGTTCAAATAACATTGTTATGCTACTAGATATTTCATCCAGCATGCAGGAGTCGGATAAGGATAATCAGCTGTTTAAATCAGCAGCCGATGTGGTTCGTAGAATGGATGCTAATACAAGAGTAGCGGTCATCACCTTTAATCAACAAGCGAGCGTGCTACAGCCCTTAGTGCTTTTGAGCAATCAAAAGGTAAGAGATGATGTTATACAAAAGCTAAATAGTCATGAGGGTCCTTCTGGTGGCACTGATATAGAAGAGGCATTGCAAACCGCTTTAAACCATATAAACAGGGAGACAAACAATTCTGGTAATAACACGGTTATTCTCATGTCAGATGGCTATAGTGATGTGGATTTAGATAAATCTCTTCAGCCATTCAAACAATCTCAAATCATTGTTCATACAGTGGGGATGAGTACGGTTAGCGCTGATGGCACACAGTTGTTGAAGCGCATTGCAGAAGAGACCAATGGTAATTACTACGATATTAAACATACAGATCAAATCACAGGTGTGTTCGGTCAAATTTATGATATGAGTCGTCAGGATCGTGAGCTTGTAAAGGAAAGAGTAGGGACAACGGAACATAGCCTTTTCTATGCAATACTTCGTGTCGTGAGCTTGCTTGTGATTGGAGCATTGTTAGGTTTGGCAGTAGGACTATTCTTTGATAACAAATATATAGCCAAGGGCTTCACTTTAGGGGGAATCGTGTCTGGTCTTCTTGCTGGATTGATTCTTGAGAAGGGATTGGCATCTGGCATGTATCCAGCTATGGGGGTTCGCCTTGTAGCTGACTTGCTGTTAGCTGCTGTCATGCCTTTGTTTACGATTTTTATCCCTATGCCTAACCAAGCTCTAGCCTCTGAAAAAAGTCGGTTTACCGGTGGTAGATATTTATCGGCAAAAAACAAGGAAGCTAAGCAGATCAGTACTAATAAGTTTGATAGGTAGAGTAGGAGAATGATGTGAAATGAGCAGAACGGAAGAGCTATCCATTGCACTTATTAAGGATGTCACCTCCCACATGCAGGGTAACGAATGCGTGATAAATTGGTACTGGGCAGAATCCGTTCCCTGCGTCTACGTGTACAAATCCCGATTTGAGACCCCATTTCATCCTGACCAAATCAATGAGAAGGATATGAAGCTCTATACACGTGAGGAGTACAAGGTGCATCAGGGATATCGTGAATATATTGATGGATATGGAAGATATACGTATCGAATTTTTCCGTGCCAGCTACAGAATGGTAGACCGGTTATGCTAATTCCGGAGGGTGAGGATCACATCGCTCACGTTAGTTCCGGTAAAGCTAAAATCTATTATTCCTTTAAAAGAGGGAAGAAATGGTTTAGTCAGTATCAAACTTTACAGATTCGCATTTTTTCGGAGATTCTTATTCCCAAGGAAGCTTTATGCTATGTGAAAAAGGAAGGCTCTCCTCCAGCGAATAAGGATGATGGCACGCAGTATGCTTTTATCCGTGATCTTGAACCAGGAGAGAACGTTATGCCTGAAATCGAGATCAAGAAAAAGGATTACATTCGCCTCTTTTTGACAGACGGAAAAAAATACGGGCAGAGCTATGAGCTGATTCCTGAATAGGAGGGAACCAACGTGTTTACATTTTTGAAAAATATGTTTGAGAAAAAACAGCCGGTCAAGGAACGACTTCCTTTTTATGATATTGTCTGTCCCTATTGTTTTGCGAAATATTCCCCCGATCAGGTAGTATTTAGAGCCACGCATCATCGTGATGATGACGAAAATTATGCTTTGCAGGAAGATGAGATTCTAAACCAGTATAGAGATAAATTCGGTCTTGATGCGATCGAGGAGCTGGAAGCAGTAATTGACCCGGCTACGATACCGCAGGAAAATCAGCTTTATGTTGATCAGGTTTTGGTAGGGCTGACTGATCGATACGGTATGGTTACCAAACGCAGACTTTGCCCGAAATGTCATAATGAACTTCCGATTACAGCCGGAAAAGCACCAAGTAATATTATTTCCATCGTGGGTGCCTCCCAGGTAGGTAAATCTGTCTATATGACATCGCTGATTCACACCCTGCAAAATACAACGGCAAATCATTTTAATGCTGCCTGCATGCCATTAAACGCACAGATTAGTCGTAAGTTCCGGGAAAATTACGAGGCTCCTTTATTTGAGAGAGGCCAATTGCTTGACTCTACACAAAAGGAAAAGCGGCAGGAGCCATTTATTTTTCAGTTTATTTTTAAGGATAGTGAACAACCCCCGCTCATTCTAGTGTTTTTTGATGTGGCGGGTGAGGGAATGGTAGATCGTGAATATTTGGAGCTATATGCATCCCACGTGAAAAATTCCTCAGGCATTCTATTCCTTGTCGATCCGCTACAAATTAGAACGATACGCGATAAAATCATGTTTAATGTAGGCGATGAGCCAGGGGAGTTTACTGCTAGATATGATGAGCCTCGTGAAGTGCTCATTACCCTATTTGAGAACTTTATCGGATATGAGGAGCAGAGCAAAACCAATATACCGACTGCTGTTGTAATGACCAAAAGCGATATGCTACACATGCTGAAGGAAGACGATAGTGAGTATATTAAATCAAACAGCAATGTGTTTCGAAATTTCGTTCATAAACAGTATTTGAACACGAGTGAATTCGAAAATATCAATGGAGAGATAAGGCGCTTCATTGAAAAAGTAGATCGACCTTTTAAGGATGCACTGGAGGTTTATTTTACAAATACGGCTTATTTTGCTGTATCTGCGCTGGGAAGTAACCCGGTTAACCAAAAGGTGACTGGCGTAGTGACGCCTGTTCGTGTAGATGAACCATTTATTTGGCTGTTACATCAATTGGATTATATTGATGGGAGGGAGCAATAGTGGGACGGCAGCATATTCAACAGCAGTACTATACGCGAGGGCGGCAAGGGATTTTCCGCTCAAACGAAGGATACGACACCGTCTCTAAATCTGCTTCTCTGGACAATTCATTTATCAAGAAGACGCTTCATCCGTTTTGTGTCTATAATGCTCCTAAAGAGCTACAAGAAAAGGGAGAAACACAGGAAGAGAAGTATCCAGAGGCACTTTTCTGTTTTCGCGCTGAATCAGGCGAGATGGTCATTGGGAAAAGCGTTTATGTAGGAGCAGACTTTACAGGACAGCGGAACACATTCTTTACCCATAATTATGTGATCCCAAGTGTGCAACGAGATGAATTTTGTAAAACGCCGGCAAAAATTTTCGGCATCAGTTCCTTTGTAAATCATCATGAGGAAACAGACGGGAAAGAGTTGCCGGAGTTAGAGGATTTACCATATCAGAGTCTTAGCACTGGTGATAAAAAGCAGATTTTAGCGCGGTTAGGGATTGATGAACAAGCCTTTAAACAGCTTCTATTCGCTACCATGAGCTCTCTATCAACCAAGAAAAAGGTCTTTATTAGCTTGGATGTTGCTATCAGTGAGACCTCTACAGCTGCTACTCAATTATTAGAGATTTTATATGGCTGCTTGCCTTATGAGATGCGTAGACAATTTGGGTTTCTTACTTATACAAATGAACCAGAAAGTAAAAAGTATCTCCACGTTATTTTTGTTGAAAAGGGTAGCATTAGGTCTGGTAACGGACATATGAATAAAGATTTTCTGTTTGATTTTGCAAACAAATCGATACTTCATGCTGATATCCAAGGTGAGCATGAGTATCTTAGCTTTGCGTGGACGAACTTAAATGAAGCAGTTGTGCTCAAGTCGTTTTACGAGTTCGCTGACGAAATTCTTGCAGGAGAGAATTCAGCTAAGGGCTTGAGCATTGCCACGTATTATGAATTGTGTACGCTGTTTTTGATAGAAACAGGTAAACTGAGCGTCTATGGACGCAATAAAGCGGCCGTATGGCAGGTACTCCTACAATACCTTCGTAATGAACGCTTAATAAACAAACAGAGAGTATTAGCGCTGTTTGGACTTTTATTTGGGGCGGAAAAAACGGCTGTTACATCCAAGAGCCTGCCCTCCGTCGAACTGATTACCTTGATCTGTGAAGCGTATAACGTTGTTAAGAATCAAGATAACCGCAAAGAGATCGTGATGTACCTGATGGAAGTTCTTCTGAAAGGGAAAAGCTCTCAGCAAACAGAGTACGTTGAGCAGGTATACAAGCAACTCTCAGGTAATCATGAATTGTTTACATTTATGATGAATACCATTTTGAGCTATGAAAAGGTTGTGAAGCCTTTATTTGAGGAATATGTAGCTCAACGCTTAGCAAACTGCTCCAAACTAGATGATGCAGTCAAGGAAATGAGCTTTTGGGCTGTTCATGCTTCCCAAGCTCTACAGAATCCTTTTTTCATGAATCGTACGGAGCAAAAATTGCTGGACTTATTTAAAGAGGAGAAACGAAAGGTAGAAGCGGCACTGTCGGTTCACCAAACGTTGGGTAAGTGGGAAGTCGGCCGTAGCTATACGAGCAGGGTGTTAGAAGAGCTAGATAAAAGTTTACTGAAGCATCTTTCTTTGGAGGCCTTATCCAAGGAGGATGTTAAGAAGATTGTTTCGTTGTTTGAGCATAAACCGCAAAGCTTTTTCACAGCACTAGATTCCCAGAGCGAATATAAGCTGGAACTACTAATGAACGTCTTTTCTTTAGAAACAGAGACGGGGACGCCTTTGCCCGAAGAATTTTATCGGAATTGGGACGCGGCTGACATCCAAATCCAGCAGAAGCTGATTCGCAAGATGGTAGGCAGTCCATTAGACGAAGGCAGTTTCCCAAAGATAGCGCTTATTTTTTATCGTGGCGATTCCCAGAATTCGCATACCGCGTTTGATTTTGACAGCATGCTTACTTTTGCTCGGCAACATGGGGGAGAAGAAGCTACCTATCTGTTCATTCAATGGGTAGTAAAGCAAAGGATGTTTCTGATAGATAGAAAGCTTGTCCCTTCTTATCGTCACGTCTTGAAGCAATATCTATTGCATGATAACGCTAAAAGACTACGGGATAAAGAATGGCGAAAACGTTGGTACGCTATTCGTAACCCGGAATTTAGAGAAATACTGCATGAGGCAGAGAGTGAGTCGTCAAATGCTTTATCGAGATTCTTTCGCCAAAATAAGGGTATGGCTGTGATCGGGTTGCTAGCGATGCTTACGGTAGGTACAGTTGGAGGGGTCATGCTTTATTCCAAAAGCCAGGCTCCTATTCCAGCGACCCTTCCTGCTACAGTAACAACACCTGTTACTAGTGAAGAGGAGGATGCTACACCGATATTTGTGGAAAAGGGACAAGCTGAATCAATAGACAACACACCAATCTATATGCTATTGCAGCCAAATGTGAAACCGGTGAACATATCGTCTGTCCCAGCTAAATAGAGCAGGTATACAAAATAGAAGCAGGAGTGGCCAAAGAGCCCTACCTATAAAAAAGAGGACTAGTCCTGGTAGTAGCCCCGTCAAGTAGACAATGAAAAAAGAGTAAGTTCGTTATGCGGCGATCGCTTCACGGTACTCTACCGGGGAGAGATCGCCAAGTTTTTTCTGAAAACGTTCTTGGTTATAAAAATTGATATATTCCGTGATCAGTTTTCGAGCCTCCATTTGACTTGCTGGTTTTTCAAGGTAAAGTTTCTCTGTTTTCAAATGTGAGAAGAACGATTCCACGCAGGCGTTATCAAAACAATTTCCCCTTCTTGAATGGCTTCCAATGAGCTGTTTCTCTTCAAGCAATATCTTGTAAGACTTTGTTGTGTATTGGAATCCCTGATCAGAATGCAAAATGGCCCCTTGTGCATTCAAATGCTTTATCGTGTCCAAAACGAGTTGTAGATCGTTGCGAGATGACATGTCCCATGCGACAACTTCGTTGTTATAAAGGTCTAAAACGACTGATAAATAGACAAAATCATGACCAACTCGAATATAGGTAATGTCTGTTACAAATTTCTTCAAAATCGTTTCTGCTGTAAATTCTCGGTTGAGAACATTCGGAAAGACAACGGATGGTTTTCGCCCCGCAAAGGGGCGTTTCTTACGGATGACAGAGCGAATCTCCAGCTCTCGCATAAGCCTACGCACCTTTTTGTGGTTAACCAAGAACCCTTCTTTGAGAAGGGCTGTTCGCA
>NZ_CP007806.1:4257500-4397500 GCF_000219535.2 Brevibacillus laterosporus LMG 15441 | reverse complement strand
GCCTTCGTGGAGCTGTCGTTGGGATACCACCCTTGATGTACGGAGTTTCTAACTTGCCGCCCTTATCGGGTGGAAGGACCATGCCAGGTGGGCAGTTTGACTGGGGCGGTCGCCTCCTAAAGAGTAACGGAGGCGCCCAAAGGTTCCCTCAGAATGGTCGGAAATCATTCGTAGAGTGTAAAGGCACAAGGGAGCTTGACTGCGAGACCTACAAGTCGAGCAGGGACGAAAGTCGGGCTTAGTGATCCGGTGGTTCCGCATGGAAGGGCCATCGCTCAACGGATAAAAGCTACCCTGGGGATAACAGGCTTATCTCCCCCAAGAGTCCACATCGACGGGGAGGTTTGGCACCTCGATGTCGGCTCATCGCATCCTGGGGCTGAAGTAGGTCCCAAGGGTTGGGCTGTTCGCCCATTAAAGCGGTACGCGAGCTGGGTTCAGAACGTCGTGAGACAGTTCGGTCCCTATCTGTCGCGGGCGTAGGAAGTTTGAGGAGAGCTGTCCTTAGTACGAGAGGACCGGGATGGACGCACCTCTGGTGCACCAGTTGTCACGCCAGTGGCACAGCTGGGTAGCTATGTGCGGACGGGATAAGCGCTGAAAGCATCTAAGCGTGAAGCCCCCTTCAAGATGAGATTTCCCATAGCGCAAGCTAGTAAGACCCCTTATAGACGATGAGGTTGATAGGTTCGGTGTGGAAGTGCAGTAATGCATGGAGCTGACGAATACTAATCGGTCGAGGACTTATCCACATTGCCTTTATGCTGACTTCGTTATCTAGTTTTGAAAGAACAATTCTTTCTTTTTGTGCCCTTAGCTCAGCTGGATAGAGCGTTTGACTACGAATCAAAAGGTCGGGAGTTCGAATCTCTCAGGGCACGCCATCATTATAACGGGAAGTAGCTCAGCTTGGTAGAGTACTTGGTTTGGGACCAAGGTGTCGCAGGTTCGAATCCTGTCTTCCCGACCATTTAAATATGCCGGTATGGCGGAATTGGCAGACGCGCGCGACTCAAAATCGTGAGGGAAACCGTGGGGGTTCAAGTCCCTCTACCGGCACCATACATAATCAAAGCCTCGAGACGATGTTATCATCTGTCTCGGGGTTTTTTCCTTTTATGCCAACTGTATACTTATGAAAATATTCGCACATATAGATTGAACCTGAGGTAGTAGTATGGTACATTCGGTCATGGTAGAGTCATTAAGATGGAGTGATTACACGTGATTGCATATACAGAAGAGATGAAACAAGAAAATAAGAAAGCACTACAACAACGAGTGGAGCAGCTAGGTCATGTGGCACTGCTCATGCGCCAACATGGTGATGAGTCGCAAGCACTTAAAATAGAACAGCTTGTGACAAAAGGAAATGCTGAAGAGATGAGCATTGCTTTTTGTGGACACTTCTCTGCTGGAAAATCTACAATGATTAACACCATACTTGGACAGGAGCTATTACCTTCAAATCCAATTCCAACAAGTGCAAATGTAGTAAAGATTCGTGGTGGACAGCCTGCTGCTAATGTATATACGCGTCATAGCGGAGTTCTTCATTTCGATCCACAAACGAACTTGGAGGAATTAAAAAAGTTTGCTGTAGATGGTGACCAAGTAGAATGGGTAGAAATATGCTATCCAGGACTGTTTCTTGATGAGAAATCAAGCTTATTGGATACACCGGGAATAGATTCCACAGATGCCGCACATAAAGTAGCGACAGAATCTGCGTTGCACTTGGCAGATGCAGTGATATATATGATGGATTACAACCATGTTCAGGCAGAAGAAAACTTTAATTTTACCAAAATGCTTACAGATCGTAAGAAGCCTGTCTATCTTGTCATTAATATGATTGATAAGCACGTTGATTTTGAATTAGATTTCGATGATTACAAGGAGAGTGTAGAAGAGGCATTTGCCACTTGGAATATCAAACCAAACGGGATCTTCTATACCACTCTAGCTGAACCAGAGCATCCGGAAAATCAATACGAGGAATTCCGTGAACAATTGATTAGCTTATATCACCACCGTACAGAATTGCTAGCAGACAGTATCCTACATGCGTCTCTTGCCTTGATTGAGGAGCATATTCGCTTTTTACGCCGTGCTAACCAGACCCAGCTTGAAGAAGTAATCGAGCAAATAGATAATGGTTTATCAGCTCTACAGGAAAAAGGATACGATGTAACAAATGAAGAGAGCCTGATGCAATTACTAGCTTTGACTGAAAAAGAATGGTCTCACTTACAGCAAAATAACCAACAAGCCTATAACGAAATGGAAAAGGAGCTTACAAGCTTATTACAAAACGCTCGCTTAACCTACTATAGTACAAATCAGGCCGCTGAAGCTTACGTAGAAACGCGCAAGCCGGGCTTTAAGGTAGGGTTCTTGTTTACAGCTAAAAAGACGGAAGAAGAGCGACAAGCAAGGCTACAAGCGTTGCTAAATGACGTAACAGAAAAAGTAGCCGGTAATCTCGACTTCCACTATAAACAACTACTGTTAGCCTTTGCTGATCGTTATAATATTCGTGATGAGGCTTACAATAAAGCTGTTCACGCTAATCAGATCGAACTTACCTCCGAGTGGCTTGCTTCTCTAGTCAAAGAAGGAGCAGGAACTAGTGAGTATGTCATGAATTACTGTCAGGATATTTCTGATAGCATTAAAGCAAAGTATCGAAAACAAGGCCTATCATTCATAGATCAATTAAATTCAAAACTGACTGAACAAGCGATCACTGAAGAAAACAAGGTAAAAGAACGCTTGGATGAATTAAGAAAATTAGAACAAGCGTTTAAGCAACAGAAGACTTATCTCGATCAGGAAACGAACACAAAACAAAAACTAACATCGTTGTTAGCAGGAGACATATAAAGGAGACTATTATGAACCAAGTAAAACAGATGTTACGTACAAGTGCAGGCAAGCTACGTCACGCAAGCGAGTTAATCAATCAGATTACTGGGTTAAAGCAACAAGCCCAAGCAATGACAGAGCGTGCGCAGCGTATGGAGGAAAATCGATTTACTGTTGCTTTATTCGGTGCGTTTAGTGCGGGAAAATCATCCTTTGCAAATGCATTAATGGGAGATATGGTCCTGCCCGTCTCTCCCAACCCTACTACGGCAGCCATTAATAAAATAATGCCACCAACCGATGAATATCCACATGGAACTGTACGTGTTGTACTAAAATCACATGAATCAATCGAGCAGGATGTTCTGCGCTCGTTAGAGGTGTTTGGTAAGCAGGCGCATGACTTGACTAGTGGATGTGAGGCGGTGTCTTCCATTGACATATCAGACATCGCTCCAAATGCCAAGCCTCATTACACCTTTTTAAAGGCAGTAATAAAAGGGCTGCCAGAGATTGAAAAGCATCTCGGTCAGGAGCTTTTGGTAGATGAAAAAGAGTTTAAAAAGTTTGTTGCTAAAGAGGAAAAAGCATGTTTTGCCGATTATATTGAGCTGTATTACACGTGTCCCTTGACGGAGCAGGGAATGGTATTAGTAGACACACCAGGAGCTGATTCTATCAATGCCAGACACACAGGAGTGGCTTTTGAATATTTAAAAAATGCAGATGTAATTTTATTCGTGACTTATTATAATCATGCGTTTGCCCAAGCTGATCGAGAATTTTTACTACAAATGGGTCGTGTAAAGGATACGTTTGAGTTAGATAAAATGTTCTTTATTGTCAACGCGGCTGATTTAGCACAAAATGATGATGAATTACAAGATGTTCTTACGCATGTGGAGAAAAACCTGTTATCCTGTGGCATTCGACATCCGCGAATTTATCCGGTATCGAGCCAGACAGCATTGCTTGCACACCTGCATAAAAACGGGAAGCTCACCTCCTCTTCTGAGAAAATTTATCGACAGCGTGTCAGCGTTAACGAAAGTGAACCACTGCCTGATTTTCATGAAGGATTGAAATTATCAGGCTTGGATAAATTTGAACAGGATTTCTTACACTTTACAATAGATGGTCTAGCTCATATGGCTGTAGCCGCAGCAGAGGGTGAGATTAACCGCGCTCGCACGATCTTAGCAGAGTTTCTAGACCTGTCGCAACAAGGAGAGACAGTCAGAGAAGAGAGACGCGCACATCTTGAAGAGGAAAGAGCGACTGTAATCCAACGCGTGCAGGCAGCTCAAATAAGCTCAGTTACTCGTTTTATGGAACAGGAGCGAGTTGAACTTTTATATTATGTGAAGCAACGACTATTTTTACGGTTGTCGGAGTTATTTAGTCAAGCATTTAATCCCTCTGTTTTAAAAGATGATGGTCGTAATCTGAAGAAAACGGCTCAAGCATGCTTGGATGACTTGCTGCGTTCGATTGGGTATGATTTAGCACAAGAGATGCGAGCTACCTCTCTACGATTAGAAAAGGTATTGCATAAGGAAGGAAATAAACGTATACAGGCTTGGCAGCACGATGTGAAGGAAACCTTTCACGGCTTGTTACTTGCCCCGTATACCCAACAGCAGATTGAAACACCAGCAGTACCAGAGCAACTGAAAGAAATATCCACTCAATACTTTCAACCTGCCTTACAAGCTTTTAAAAACCCACGTGATTTCTTTGAAGGGGAAGGCAAAACCAAAATGCGAGAAATCATAGAAAAATTATTGCAGGAACCAATAGATCAGCAGCTTGCTTGGGGAAACCAGATTTTAGAGGGCGTGTTCACAAAAGCGGTAGCGGATATGTGGCAAAAGGAGCAGGCCAAAGTGGAAGAGCAAGTGGATGAATACGTGAACGGTTTGCTGGCAGCGCTAGATAGTAATATTGATATAGCCAAGCTTCAAGCTGTACAGGCAGAGCTTCTTAGCATTTCAACAGAGTCTGTAAGCTAGTTGGCTTCTTCTTACAAATGTTTATAAGAACAAGCTAAAGAATACTGCTTCTTAGAAAGACAGATGAAATTTTCTTGCTTTCCCGCAAGCATTTGGGAAGATCCCTGCATAACATGCCAAGAAAGCATTTGTTGCTTTACTGATTGAGGGTAAGGGAGGCATTTTTGAATGCAAGGAAAAGTAAAATGGTTTAACAAGGAAAAAGGGTATGGATTTATTGAAAGGGAAGACGGTACGGATATTTTCGTTCACTATACCGGCATTAATGGTACAGGGCTCCGTAATCTGGAGCAGGGTGAACAAGTAACATTTGATATTGTGGAGGGGCAGCGTGGTCCACAAGCAGCCAACGTTGAAAAAGTGAATCCATAATGTTACACATAAATCACGACTACTTTTGCCTTTCGGGGCTTAAGTGGTCGTTTTACTTTTTGATAAGACTTTCGTATTGCTCATTGGTTTGTTATCATCAGAAAAAAGAGACAAAAGAGGAGTAATTGCTATGACCAGTCAAGTTGGAATGCCCTTAGGTGCATATTTGAAGGAATGCTTTACTCAAATGGTGGAGTGGCGCCGTCACTTCCATCAATACCCTGAGCTGTCATTTAAGGAAGAGAACACACCTGCGATGATTGCCAGCATCTTACGAGAAATGGGCCTAGACCAAGTACGTGAAAAAGTGGGCGGCCGTGGTGTCGTGGGAACTCTGATTGGAGGAAAGCCAGGAAAAACGGTTGCGATTCGCGCTGATTTTGATGCATTGCCAATTCAGGATCAAAAAGATGTCGAATATAAATCCAAGATTCCAGGTGTCATGCATGCATGTGGGCATGATGGTCATACGGCAGGCTTATTAGGGCTTGCTAGTGTTTTAGCACAGCATCGTGAAGAGATTCCTGGTACTATCGTATTCTTGTTTCAATTTGCTGAGGAAGAGAACCCAGGTGGAGCAACCTATATGGTGCAGGATGGAGCTATGGACGGAGTAGATGCAGTATTTGGAGCGCATCTCTGGGCTGATTTTCCATATGGCAGTGTAGGGATTGCACCAGGTCCAGTAATGGCTAATGCTGATGATTTTACTATTAAAATTCAGGGCAGGGGTGGGCATGGTGCCATTCCACATCAAACAGTGGATTCTATAGTAATCGGCTCACAGATTGTCAATAACATTCAAACGATTGCTAGCCGTAATGTGGACCCATTGGAGAGTGTTGTTGTGACGATTGGAACCTTCAACGCTGGAGATAACTTTAATGTGATCGCTGACTCTTGCAAAATGACTGGAACTCTACGTACGTTCTTGCCAGAAATCCGTGATTTGAGTGAACGGCGATTAAAAGAAATCGTGGAAGGTACAGCTACTATGATGGGAGGAACCGCTGTATTAGATTATGACAGAGGCTATCCTGCCGTTATCAACACAGCAGCGGAAGCAGAAATGGTACGTCAAGCGGCTATATCAGCGGTTGGGGAAGAGCGACTTATCCCGTTAAAGCCGACCATGGGCGGAGAGGATTTTTCATACTATTTACAAAAGGCTCCAGGGGCTTTCGTTTTTATTGGAGCAAGGAATGAAGAGATTGGCGCTTGTTATCCTCACCATCATCCACGTTTTGATATTGATGAGAGAGCCATGCTAGTTGCCGCTGAAGTATTGGGACGGGCAGCATTAGCCTTTTTACATAATCATCAGGGATAATGGGGATAGGATGAAAGAATATTGATCTATAACAAAATGGTGGGGGGAATTTATTATGCAACAAGCTTTTGTGTTACCTCTTGAAGATTCTTTTGTGATACGCGGAGATGTGCATACTACAGCGGGTCCAGGAGAGAAACAGCCTGTCCTGATTTTTTGCCACGGATTTAAAGGCTTTAAGGATTGGGGTAGCTTCCCTTATGTAGCAGATACCCTAGCCGCAAAAAATATGACAGTCATCCGCTTTAATTTTTCAGCAAATGGAGTTGGGGCGAGCCTGACTGAATTCGATGAGCTAGAAAAATTCGGAATCAATACGTATGCACGTGAGCTCGCTGATTTGCATGTACTCATGAGGGCGATACTAGACCGTGAGCTACCTTTGGCAGAGCATTTTGATACTGAACACATTTTTGTAATGGGGCATAGCAAGGGCGGCGGTGATTCTGTTTTATTTGGAGCGGATCATCCAGCTATCAAGGGAATTATTACCTGGAACGGCATAGCCAACGTCAATTTATTTGATGAAATTGTACGTCAAGAAGTAAAGGAGAACGGCATAGCTTATATGATAAACGGGCGAACTGGACAAAAAATGCCAATTACGCCTGAGGTGATTGAGGATGTCGATCAAAATGAAGAGGCTTATGATTTGGTGAAAAAAGTGTCCCAGCTTGATAAACCTCTCTTGATTGTACAAGGTGAGAAGGATTTTGGCCGCCTGGTACAAGGCGCTAAACGATTGAAAGAAGCCTATCCGAAAGCCATGTTGCACTGGATTGGCGAAGCGGACCATGTAATGAATACAAGACATCCGTTTACGGGAACGAGTGCGGAATTGGAAGAGGCGATTGAAGTTACTGCCCAATTTGTCCTACAAAATACTCAACTGTAATGAAGTAGTGGGGGAAGTCAGCGTTACATGTATTGTTTTCGATTTCCCCTGCCATTCCCTTTCATTTTTAAAAATCTTGCTCGATTCATTCAAATGTCGATTGTTTTTCCGATAAATGCCTTTTTTTCGCTCTTTTGCTTATGATATACTGATAGGCAAAATAGAGGGCTTGGATTGGAGAATGATTTTTCTAAAAAATCAAAATAAAAAGACGAATGATGGAGAGGGATCAGAATGAAGGGGAAAAAAATCTATCTGTACGATACAACCTTACGGGACGGTACCCAGGGAGAGGGCATCAGTCTATCTGTGGAGGATAAGGTTAAAATCGCTGTACGCCTAGATCAGTTTGGAGTCGATTATATTGAAGGCGGTTGGCCGGGGAGCAATCCTAAGGATATGGCTTTTTTCAAAAGAATGAAGGAGATAGGGCTAGAGCATTCGAGATTAACAGCCTTTGGTAGCACCTGTCGACCTAATCTTCAAGCTTCTCAGGATGATAATTTACGCGCAATTCTGGAAAGTGGTGTGTCTGTAGCCTCCATTTTCGGAAAAGCTTGGGATTTACATGTATCTGACGCACTAAAAACTACGCTAGCCGAAAATCGGCGTATGATTTATGATTCCGTAAAATATTTACATGAAAATGGGCTTGAAGTCATGTTTTTAGCAGAGCATTTTTTTGATGGATACAAAGCGAATCCTCTATATGCATTGGATGTATTACAAGCAGCAGAAAAAGCTGGTGCAGACTGGATCGTTTTATGTGATACGAATGGCGGTACGCTTCCTCACGAAATGAAAGAGATTGTTCTCCAGATAAAGGAAGCCTGTAGGAAGCCGATTGGCATTCATCCTCACAACGATTGTGAGTTGGCTGTGGCCAATGTGATTGCAGCGGTTCAAGCTGGTGCAGAGCAGGTTCAAGGAACGATAAATGGGATTGGTGAACGATGTGGAAATGTAAACTTAGTTTCTGCTATTGCTAATCTACAGGTGAAATTAGGCTATCATTGTGTATCTGACGATCATTTAAAGCAGCTAACCAGTCTTTCTCGCTATGTTGCCGAAATAGCTAACATTACGTTGGCAGTTAATCAACCATTTGTAGGTAATAGTGCTTTTGCTCACAAAGGCGGCATCCATGTGAGTGCCGTTATGAAAAACACAGCTACTTATGAGCATATTGAGCCGGAAGTTATCGGGAATCGCAGACGAATTCTTGTTTCGGAGCTATCCGGACAGAGTAATTTAGTAGCAAAGGCAGAAGAATTACAATTACATTTTCATGGAGAAAAATCAGTGTCAAAAGAAGTGGTACAGCGTCTGAAGGATAAAGAGTATGCTGGTTACCAATACGAGGGTGCAGAAGCTTCTCTTACCCTCATGCTCTTACAGGAATCGGGAGAAGAATCTGAGCTATTCCAGTTAGAATCCTTTAAAGTATTTATGGAAAAAAAGCCGGATAAATCCATTGTCTCTGAAGCGATGGTGAAATGTAAGATCAGTGGTCAAACCGTACATACGGTAGCAGAAGGAAATGGGCCGGTCAATGCGCTAGATAATGCATTACGAAAGGCATTAGAGCAGCACTTCCCAACTCTTAGTCACATGCATGTAAAGGATTATAAGGTACGTGTACTAGATGAGAGTGAAGCGACATCAGCTAAAGTGCGTGTGCTAATTGAATCCACTCATCAGGGAGAGAACTGGAGTACAGTGGGAGTATCAACGAACGTGATTGAGGCTAGCTGGGAGGCACTTACAGATAGTATTCGATATCTACTGTGGAAACAAGGGGCAGAGGCTCTGGAGCTTGAGCAGGAAGAGGTACGAGTAGGCATTGTTAATCATTAAACATCCATCCAGGACACGACCTATTGCTTTTAGGTAAGTCGTGTCTTTTTTTAGTAACATACGTGAAAGTACATGTGTGGTGTATAGCCACATGATGGACATGAGGGGGAATGAATATGGTGACCAGAAAACGAAAGATGACTGCGGAAGATTTGTTACGTTTTGAATGGTTGGAGGACCCGCAAATATCTCCTGATGGGAATAAAGTCGTATACATAAAAAGAACGATTGATTCTAGCGGAAAGTATATTTCTAACTTGTTTATCCGTTCTCTAGTAGACTCTTGGGAACAGCAGTGGACGTATGGTAACCACCGGAATTCTCATCCCAGGTGGTCACCAGATGGCAATTGGCTTGCATTTGAGTCAGATCGTTCTGGAGATACACAGGTTTGGCTCCTTTCTGTTAAGGGAGGAGAAGCTCACCAGCTAACAACGAACAGACATGGTGCAGCAAAGCCGGTTTGGTCACCAAATAGTGAAAAACTGCTAGTTCAAGTAAGATTATCTCCAAATGAAACGCTACATGAAACGCAGGAACAGGAAACGACAGCTTCTGAGGATTCACCACGTAGCTCTTTGCATGCTAAAACAACAAATATACCTGTCTTATCATCGGCATCGGACAAAGACAGCAATAGCAAGCCTGACCAGAAGGAAAGCATAATCAGCCCGTTACCTGCGTTACAAGGAAAGCCAGTTTTACAGGTGGATTATATTCGTTATAAATCTGATGACGCTGGTTTTTGGGATGGAAAGTACAGTCAACTTGTAGTTTGCGATCGAATCAGCGGTCAATTGCATCAAATCACGACTGAAGAGCAGGACCATTCGATGGCCGCCTGGTCACCGGATGGCAAACAGATTGTATGTTGTGTGATAGAGCGCAAAAGTGAACGATTTTATCCAACCTGCGATTTATGGCTACATTCAGTAGAAGATGGCTCTTGGAGTAATTTGTCTGGTTCAACGGGAACGTTCATGTATCCGACCTGGTCGCCAGACGGCAAAACGATCGCGTGTGTAGGCTACGAGCGGAAATTTGAACAGGAAAAATTAATGCATGTGTGGCATTTTCAAGTAGATACAGGGAATCGGTGCTGTTTGACAGAAAAGTGGGATGTACATTTTTCAGATGCAATGGTTGGAGATATGCGCAGTAGGCACGTTCATCCAGGTGCTGTCTGGAGTGCAGATGGTCAGGGCAACTATATCACGGTTTCAAAGCAAGGTAGAGTGAATTTTCATTATATCTCCGTCACGGGAGAGAACATTCCGATTGTAAGTGGAGAGCACCATGTATATGGATGGACTCTCCATCCTATGAGCGGTAAGGCTGTCGTGGCAATAAGCGATCCATTGACTCCTGGGGATTTGTTTTTCATTGATATAAAAAAAGGAAAGAGCAAACGGCTAACAACAAGTAATCAATGGTTAAAAGAAGTGGAGCTATCCAGCCCTGAGATGCTTACCTACCAAACCGAAGACGGATGGAAGATACAGGGGTGGCTACTAAAGCCGTCTTTTTATCAAACAGGTAAAACCTATCCGCTGATCCTGCAAGTTCATGGCGGACCACATACAATGTACGGCTATACATTTTTTCACGAGCTACACTTTTTAGCGGCTAAGGGCTATGCTATTTTGTACACGAATCCACGCGGGAGCCATGGATACGGTCAAAAGTTTGTCAACGCAGTTCGTGGCGATTATGGAGGAAAAGATTATCAAGACCTGATGAAGGGGGTTACTTATGTAGTAACCCATTACGATTATTTAGATGAGCAGCGGATGGGAGTAACCGGTGGGAGCTATGGTGGTTTTATGACGAATTGGATTGTTACACAGAATAAACGGTTCAAAGCGGCGGTGACCCAGCGCTCTATTTCGAACTGGATCAGCTTTGCTGGAGTAAGTGACATAGGCTATTATTTTGCGAAATGGGAAATTCATGGTGATTTGGTTACGGATCCAGATAGGCTCTGGCAGCATTCTCCGTTACGCTACGCTCAAAACGTTGAAACACCCTTGCTCATTTTACATGGTGAACGTGATTATCGATGCCCCATTGAACAGGCAGAACAATTTTTTACTGCTATTAAACAGCATAAAAAGGCTTCTGTACGTCTTATGCGTTTTCCAGATGCAACACACGAATTGTCGCGAAGCGGTGACCCTGGGCATAGAATTATCCGGCTACAAGCGATTGCTGGATGGTTTGACGAATATGTCTAAATGCTTCTAACAGAAAAGGACCACATCTCTAGGGGACGTGGTCCTTTTTGTTCTCATGCCGTTTCGGCACTAGTTTACTGCATTCTAATCTGTTTTACGCATGCTACCTAACTCTTCAACAATCGCGGTCATTTCATTCACGCTAAAGCTGGTTTTCTTTTGCACCATGTTATATAGATATAACAGGTCCTCATAGCTATCCATTTTAAAATCCTCTGGGCGCATTACTTGGGTATTTGCCATGTTTAGCTTGCTTTTAATTCCCTCGATAATAACAGTCAGGTTTTCTAACGTTGCTTCTTGCAAATTGGCCATGATCTACTCTCCTTTGTTTTCAACTTTTTTGTCTATTTGGTTAGTTGTCCGCGTGTTACACCAAGCTGATTGGTTGCTTTTAACGCCTTCCAAACCTTTGTGCCAGAAATCTCTCCGCGTAGAGCTTTGCGATATAAGTGAATCACTTCTTGTACGCGAGAAGGTTCTTCCTCTAAAAATTCTATGCGGTATGCCCCTACTCCTAATCGCTTAAATTCTGACAAATATTCGGCACCAGACTGGTCAATCGCATTATAAACCGTATTACGGCAACCGGTATCTACACGGACTGGATGAGAGAAGCCTACGCGATCTCGCAAGGAAGCGCGTGATGTTTCACAAGGAGTACCACAATTCGTGTGATCTGTCCCTTCACTCATGAATGTACAATAGATGCAATGCTCGGTATGGAACATTGGCAAATGCTGATGAATAACTAATTCTAACGGAGCGGCATCTGCATGTTCAAGCATGTCGACCATCTGTTGAATATTTAAGTCATAGGATGGTGTGACGCGCTCAAGACCATAGCCCATGAATAATTCAACAGCTTTATGATTAGCAATATTTAAAGAGAAGTCACCGATTAACGGAATTTTTATTTCATCACGGCGTGAGAGATAGTAGTACAACGCCCCTGTGTTACGGACTAGGATAGCATCCGGCTTACTTTTTGCAATGAGAGCCAGTACGCCATTTTCATCCGGCATATGAATACGCATAGTAGCAAGTCCAATTTTTTTTCCGTACTGATGTGCTAGTTTAACTGCTTGCGGATATTGCTTTACAAATTCGAAGTCTGCATAAATAAAGTCAACATCGGTTTTTGCAGCCGCTTCTATCTGTTCCAAGGAACGACAAAGCACAGTTAGTAGGGGATTTTCCACTGGTTTATTTTTGGCCACACTAGCATACACGTCTACTGGATTTTTTTGATAAACAGGCGGTTTACGGCGAAGATAAAGCAGTTGCTCGCTTGCTTCACGACGCATCCGATTCAACTCACTGACAGGAATGATTACCTCACCCTCCAAGTCTAAGGAGAGACGATCCTCTGGCAGATGGAACAAGGTTCCTCCAAGTCTGCTAAATTGATCATATAAGGAGGCATGGGTCATTGGTCGCTTCATCGCTTGCTCTAAAGGCATTGCAGAAGCAATCGTTACCGCATGATTAGCCTGCTCATCGATCCACACGGTTTGTAGTGGCTCTCCTACGCGTCCAGAAACATGCAGGGCTACTGGGAAGGTTGTATAAGGCTTTTCGGTTTCAAAGGTTTTACGCAGCTGCTTGTTTAATTCAGGATCATTCGTTTTCCACACACGATCACCTACATGGATACGACCTAGCTTTACATCGTTTCGACCCATGACAATTTCATATAAACCTTCCTGCACCTGACCTTCTACTTTGTCACCATGCACTAAAATATCGTAAACACGACCGCCTTCTTCTTTCTGAGTCGGATCACCTGCATCAAATACGATACCATCTCCACGTTTTAATGGAGAAGTAACTTCTACTAAGAGAGCGTGCTTTAACACCTTCTTTACAGTACCAAGGTAGACACCGCGGCTTTTCGGGAAGCTACCGTCTAATAAGAGGCGGTTATTTGTTCCCTCAAGAAAACCATGAGTAAATCCGCGGGAAAAGCTTTGTTGTAGCTCACGAATTTCTTCCTTGCTTGGCTTAGCGTTATTTCCAGCAAAATATCGATCAATAGCTGCTCGATACTTGCTAACTACGTTGGCTACGTATTCTGGTGTTTTTAAACGTCCTTCAATTTTAAAGGAAGTGACTCCTGCCTCAATTAATTCTGGCATGATTTCAATCGCAGCCAAATCCTTTGGAGAGAGTAAATAAGCGATATTCCCCATCTCTTTTTGGATTCCATCTACCATTAAATCATAGGGCAGACGACAGGCCTGTGCGCATTCACCACGGTTGGCAGAGCGACCGCCCCACATTTCTGAGGTAAGGCATTGTCCAGAATAGGAAACACAGAGGGCTCCATGAACGAATACTTCCATCGGTAATTTTGCCTTTTCACCGATTTTCCTGATTTCTTTTAATGAGTTTTCACGACCTAATACGACTCGTTCCATGTTATATGGTTTAGTAAATTCGACCGCTTCTGGAGAGGTGATGGTCATTTGGGTAGAACCGTGAATAGGGAAGTCTGGGCTGATTTCACGGATTAGCTTGACCAAGCCTAAATCCTGTACAATTACTGCGTCTACACCAGCTTCAATACAGGCATCAATTAACTCTTTTGCATCTTCTAATTCATTTTCAAAGACAAGAATGTTAAAGGTAAGGAAGCCCTTCACCCCGTACATATGCAGGTAAGCCATAATCTCAGGCAGTTCTTTCATTTGAAAGTTTTCGGCACGAGCGCGAGCATTAAACTTCTCTACACCAAAAAAGATGGCATTTGCTCCGTTGGCAACAGCGGCTTTTAGGCAATCCCAATTACCTGCCGGTGCTAGCAATTCAATATCTTCTCGTCTGATTTGATTCTTCACGAATGGTAACCCTCCAAACAAATATGACGCTCCTTTTCATAGGATGAAAAATACGAAAAGAGCAATTGAGAATAGCAAAACAAAGCATGTAGTAAAAAACAGACATTTGCTTTTAGATCGTAAGGCAAATGTCTTTGAGTCTGCGATATTATCGTTTCTTCAATAGGGATTAGATTTATTTTGCCCATGTTCTCATAAGGCTTAGACAGGCACAAATCTAGCAATCTAGAAAAAATCTCTACCCTCCATCATAGGAGAAGATAGGATGAGTCGCAAGAAAAAGATGTGCTGAAGAAGAAATTGGTCGTTGTTACTGCGAGTGATGATGATCTCTACTCATTCATTCGGCAAAATATAACATAAATTTACATTTTATTCACTTTTTTGTTTGTAATTTGTGGTAAACTTAGTGTATCGATGGTAGATAGTAAAAAAGGAACAACGGCGGTTCGTAAACACCTATTGTTCCTTATCTATTTAGCCTACTTATTTTTACTTCATCACTAATTCACGTTCATCGGCAGATACGTTCATGTGTAAAAATTNGCTTCACATCAAAAAGTCCCATGTCAGTCAGCTTCAATGCAGGGATGACGGGGAGAGCTAGAAAGGAAAGCGTCAGGAATTGAGAGAATTCCTGAGATGCCCCAATACGAAGTAGCGCTTGGTCTAACTGGTGGAGTTCTGCCATCACACGTTCTGCTGGACGTCTTGTCATTAGACCAGCAATTTCTAGCGAGAGGGAAGCTAGTACCTTTCCGTTTTCAACAATGACAAGCCCACCCTGCATCTCTTCTAGTGTTTGAATTGCAATCAGCATGTCCTCATCGTTAGTTCCGACAGTAATAATATTATGGGAATCATGTGCAATCGTAGTAGCCATTGCACCTGAGCGTAAGCCAAAGCCCTTTACAATTCCTACTCCGATATGACCTGTTTGGTGATGGCGCTCCACTACAGCCATTTTAGCCAGATCACGGTCGATGGAGGGCTGGAAAAATCCATTGGAGATGTCTACGTCTTCAATCAGATGCTCGGTTACAATGCTATTAGGAATGACACCAATTATATGTGCTTTCTTCCTAGTAATAGGTAGTTGAAGCTCATGTTTTGTCACCGGTTTGATACGTACGCTGTTGGTGATCGTAGGTGGTACATTTGCAGGAGAAGTGATATTTCCTTCGTAGCGACCGTTTTTAGCAACCTGCTTACCATTTTTCCAAACATCGGTGATACGAACTTGTTCTAAATTGTCCATGATAACTAGATCAGCTATATAGCCGGGAGCAACAGCGCCTTTTTCTGCAAGACCGTAGCATTCAGCAGCGGTAAGTGTAGCCATGCGAATTGCCGTAATTGGATCAACACCGCATTGAATAGCGAGACGTATGCTGTAATCTATGCTGCCTTCTTTAAATAGATCATCTAAATGCTTATCGTCAGTACAGAACAGACAGCGTGCTGCTGTACGTTCATTTACGATCGAAATAAGATTCTTCAAGTCTTTGGCAGCCGATCCTTCGCGAATGAGTAGGTACATTCCTAATTGAAGACGCTCCTTGGCATCTTGCAAGGACACCGCTTCATGATCTGTGCGGATTCCCGCTGTCATGTATACGTTAATGGCATCCTTGGAAAGTCCAGCGAGATGTCCGTCCAGTTTTTTACCACGTTGTCTGGCATCAGCGATTTTTTGAACCATATCTTCATTGCCGCTCATGACAGCAGGATAGTCCATGACCTCAGCTAGGCCAAGCACACGGGGATGATGATAAAAGGGAGCAAGATCCTTGGCATACAGCTTCGCACCTGAGTGTTCAAAGGAAGTAGCAGGTACACATGAAGGGAGCATCACATATACATCAAGGTCAAGCTCTTCGGATGAATCTAGCATGTATTGAATACCAGCGGCACCTGATACATTGGCAATCTCATGAGGATCGCAGACTACAGTAGTTACTCCATGAGGGAGGACAATTTCGGCAAATTGAGCAGGTGTTACCATAGATGATTCAATGTGAACATGTCCGTCTATGAAGCCTGGAGCGATATATTTACCTTTAGCATCCCAGACATCCTTACCTTCATAGGCTCCGATTCCAATGATCATACCATCTGTAATGGCGACATCTGCCTCGACAATTTCTCCAGTGAAGACATTTATGATTTTGCCATTTTTAATAACCAAATCAGCTTTCGTGTGTTTGGAGGCTGCTTGGATACGCTTTTGTAAGGCAGAAGGTTGAATGTTCATTTGAATCGCTCCTCTAGCAATTAAAGTTTTTACATAACGAGAAAAACCCCAGGAATCGACCTGGGGCTCTATGAACACAGAAGCACGTGATAAGACGTGAAGGATGCAGGGAATTTGTTATAGGTATAACAAAATAAACCGCTAGATCATTCGCAGTCTTATTGTATCATCCGCGTAGTCAGGCTATTTACGGTAACCCGGTAGAGACTTATAGGCCATATTCCTATGATTATACGTGGCTATCATGTTTAAAGTTGTAAAGGCATTTCTTGAGAGGCTTTTTAATATAGATATTGTTTTGTATTGTAGTAGCACAAGAAAGATAAGTCAATATATTTATGGTTCGTTAAGCAAGGGAGCTATTGGAAGGGGGTGGACTACTATTTGATACAGAAATCAATATCATAAACAAACCGGCTACCAAAAGTCTTCGGGTAACCGGTTCACTAGAAATCGCTATTCTTATGATTGGGTAGATACATCAAGTCCTTCAAATACAATCGAGACCTTTTCCTCCATGATCTCCTCCAAAGGCCAGCCACCATCGCTACGTACCCAATCATACAAGGCATTGTAATAGATGTTTTCCAGCATATTGGCAGCAATTAATGGATTAATTTTACTTTTCAGTCTCCCTTTTTCTTGGGCATCTTCAATCAAATCAGCAAATAATTCTCTTAGCTCAAAGTACATATTTTTCTTTTCTGATTCCAGAACCTTACGATGCTTCATAGAGGATTCAATCAATACTTTTAGAAAATCATAGTTCTGTATATTTACTTCGTTTAGGATTTTATAAATGCGTAGGACGCGTTGTTTACAACTATCTCCAAAATCCCATTCTTCGCGCCTATCTTCAATTTCCTGTAAGCGTTCATAGCCCCAATTGGCAAGAATCGCTTCTTTTGAGGTGAAATGTAAAAAAATGGTCCCTCGCGCCACATCCGCTTCCTCGGAGATCATATCAATTGTGGTCGCTTCAAAACCATATTCTTTAAACAATTTAATAGCGGCATTAAAAATACGTTCCTTTGTTTCACGCTTTTTTCGCTCTCTGCGAGTAATCAAGCTAACACCTCCTGGTAGAAGTATATCATAATCTTGCTGACTCACTAAGAAATCGTCAAGAAAATTGTGCGATTATTTCAACAAAAAACACTTTACGTTGGCAGAGTTTGAATGTATATTTATTATAAATTATGTATTTTTATACGTTACGAGTGGAGGAATATAACCATGAGTATGACAGGTACACTGGTAATTCGCCAGGCAACTATAAACGATGTAGATCAAATGTTGGAAATTATTAATCATTTTGCCGCAAAAGGCTTAATGCTCCCCCGTACGAAGCTGTCCATTTGTGAGCATCTGCAATCTTATATCATCGTACATGATGGGAAAGGTGTAATGGGTATGGGTGGCCTGCATATTTTATGGGAGGATTTAGCGGAGATTCGTTCGCTTGCGATGGCTGAACGAGCGCAGGGAATGGGGATTGGGAAGAAGCTTGTGCTGGCTTTGGTAGAAGAAGCGAGAAAATTAGGAATTCGGCGAGTCCTGTCCCTTACGTATCAGGTTGAGTTTTTTCACAAATGCGGCTTTCAGATTGTTCAAAAAGAGGCCTTACCTCAAAAGGTATGGAAGGATTGCATCAATTGCTCCAAATTACCGATGTGTGATGAAATTGCTATGGTACGCATATTAGAGCCAACTGAATATGAATAAATGAGGAGCAAAGCGGGAAGAATGTGCCAGACCTAATGGTGGCAGCTTTTTCTCGCTTTTTCACTCTCAGTTTATGCGTGAAGAACGCAATGTGTTTACATAATTGTGTAAGGGCTTTCAAAAGCAGGATATTCCTTATTACCTGTTGAATAAATATAAGGACAAGGAATCCAAGTCGGAGGGAAAAACGTGCAAAAAATGGATTGGGACTTGTATCTAATGCCTTATGAGCAAGCTGTAGAGGAACTAAAGGTTAAATTAAAAAATATTCGTAATGAATTTAAAAAACGGAAAGTTCACTCGCCGATAGAATTTGTTACCGGTCGAGTCAAATCAATTAATAGCATTTATAACAAAGCGACTCGCCTACATTTTCCCATCAATGATAATATTGCATGGGAAATTCGAGACATTGCCGGATTAAGAATTATTTGTCAGTTTATTGATGATATATCGTTTGTCGTAGATATGCTACGCGAGCGCAGGGATATGAAGATTTTTCTGGAAAAGGATTATGTGACACAGCCTAAAGAGACGGGATACCGCGGCTATCATCTAGCAGTGGAGTATCCGATCATGACCATAGACGGACAAAAAACCATACCTGTTGAAATACAAATTCGAACGCTGGGCATGAATTTTTGGGCCACAATTGAGCATTCCTTACAGTATAAATACGAAGGAATTATTCCAGAGGATATCAAGCTGCGTCTGGTTGAATCAGCCAAAGCTTCCTATACGCTAGATAACGAGATGAATAAAATTCGTGATGAGGTTAAGGAGGCCCAGATCGAATTTACTAGGAAAAAGGAGTCCCCGATTGACCCATTACTAAGCATTGTGGAGCTTGATTTAGACGTGGACACTGAATCGGTCTATTTTGATGAGAAGCCAATCGAACTACAAGAGGACAAGGAGGAAGAAAATGAACACAATTAATTGGCAGCAGGAAGTGGAAAAACGACAAGACGAGTTAATTGCTGCGACACAGCGTTTTTTGCAGATCGATAGCGTGCTGGACCCAGATACGGCTGGGGAAGGGGCTCCATTTGGCAAGGGAGTTCAGGCAGCGCTGCAATTCGCTTTGCAAACATGTGAGGATGCAGGTATGACTATCAAAAATATTGATGGATACGCTGGCCATGCTGAGTTTGGACAGGGTGAAGAGTGCATTGGCGTTTTAAGCCACGTAGACGTAGTCCCTCCAGGGGATGGCTGGACGATTCCTCCGTTTGCAGCAGAGATCATTGAGGGAAAAATAATCGCACGTGGAGCCTTGGATGATAAAGGACCTGCTATGGCGGCTATTTTTGCTGCCAAAATAATTAAGGAGCTTGAGTTGCCTCTTCAAAAACGGGTTCGACTGATTTTTGGTACGGATGAAGAATCGGGCTGGGATTGCGTAAAACGTTATTTTGAATCTGAGGAAATGCCGACAATGGGCTTTACTCCTGATGCAGACTTCCCGCTCATTTATGCTGAAAAAGGATTAACTCATCTAGTTTTACGCCAAACAAATGAAAGCTTTGCACAATTGACGAATTTGGCTCAGATGACTAGTAGTCAGGAAGGAACCGCGAAGCTTCTCTCCTTCCATGCCGGAATGCGTGTGAACATGGTGCCAGAGACAGCGGAAGCGGAGCTAGCCTGCTCGCCTGAACAAGCCGCGGCATGGACAGAAGCCTACCAACTTTATTTGGAAAAAGAACAGTGTCGAGGTCATTTCACACAAACAGAGAAAGGGATAGCATTTCATTTACAGGGAGTTTCTGTTCATGGAATGGACCCAGCGAAAGGGGTAAATGCAGGAGCTTATCTGGCACACTTTCTACAAAAATGTGATTTGGACGTACGGGGACGAGCATTCGTTGATTTTATCGCCAGTTATTTGTTCCAGCAGCATGATGGTGAGGCATTTGGAATTAAAGCAGAAGACCAGGAGATGGGAGCACTCACCTTGAATCCTGGAATTTTTCACTATATAGCGGATGAGGACGTACGTTTTGATCTGAACATTCGTTATCCTCATTCTATTTTGTTTGAACAATGGAAGCCAAGACTTGAACAAGTCGCAGCTGGGCATGGTTATCTGTTGGAAATCATTACTCATAAAAAACCGCATCGTGTAGACCCGGCTCATCCTTTAGTAACAACTTTACAGCGTGTCTATACGGAGCAGACCGGTGAAAAGGCTGAATTGTTAGCAATCGGTGGGGGAACATACGGGCGTGCCCTAGATGTTGGCGTTGCTTTTGGGCCACTATTTCCTGGGAGACAAGATACGGCTCATCAACGAGATGAATACCTGTTAGTGGAAGATTTATTGAAGTCGACAGCAATCTACGCACAGGCAATTTTTGAATTAGCCAAAGACTAAGCCATATCTTTCTTGTCTTTTAGGAAATACTTATATTACTATAGAGAAAGTGTCTTCTAGGACAAACATGAGCGAATAGGCTGGTAGATCCAAAAGAGAGTGACAGCAGACTGGATCAGACAGTACGGTTTTCGTTAAGAAGGAAGTGAAAAGATGGCTAAGTTCGAACAATTTGGTTTGCGACCGGAGATTATGCAGGGGATTTCCGACCTGTTTTATAAAGAGCCGACAGCTATTCAAGAAGAAGCGATTCCATTGATTTTAGAAGGTAAGGATGTCATCGGACAAGCGCAAACGGGTACTGGGAAAACAGCAGCGTTTGTATTGCCGATCCTCCAAAAGCTACAGGAAGGAAAAAAGGATATCCAGACATTGATCCTTACTCCAACCCGTGAGCTTTCTATTCAGATTGCTAGTGAAATTGAGAAGCTGGGGAAACACCTGAATATGAGTGTTTTATCCTTGCATGGCGGTACAGATATTGAACGTCAAATGAATAAGCTAAAAGGGACTGTTCATATCGTAGTGGGAACTCCAGGACGCGTACTTGATCATATGCGTCGTGAAACACTACATTTTGGCCGCATTCATACATTGGTATTGGATGAGGCTGACAAGATGCTAGAGATGGGCTTTTTAGAGGATGTGGAAAAGATTATTGTTTCCACACCAAGCAGCCGACAGGTATTGCTATTCTCGGCGACTATGCCTGATATGGTAAAGAAGCTGGGACAACGTTTTATGAAGCAACCGCCGCATATTAAAATTGAATCAAAGCAAAAAACGGTTGCTAATATCACACAAGAATACTATGTAATCAATCAAACAGATAAAATCGATGCGCTTCTTGATCTCATTGAGGTCACTAAGCCATTCCTAGGTATTATTTTTGCTAACACACAACAGCGCGTAAAGATCTTAACAACACGTTTACAAGAGGCTGGCTATGATGCCAAAGCGTTATACGGTGATTTGTCTCAAAAGAAACGCGAAACCCTGATGAAGGATTTTCGGAATATGAAATTCCAGTTTCTTGTAGCTACCGATATTGCGGCTCGCGGACTTGATGTCGAAGGGGTTACTCATGTATTTAACTACGATATCCCAAGCGATGTAGAAAGCTATATTCACCGTGTTGGACGTACGGGACGCGCTAATCAGCTTGGAAATTCTATTTCTTTTGTGACTCCACGCCAAAAAAGCGTCATGGCTCGCTTTGGTTCTGCAACAAAGGCGGATATCGAAGAAAAATTACTTACGCATACTCGTCACTTGGATGCAGGGCGCAAAGCACGTGCAGCAGAGCGTGAGCAGCATTATACTGAGCTCAAAACCGAGAAGAAGAAACAGCAGCAAATTGCAAAAGCAGAAAAAGAAGCTCCACTTAAAAATGCTCTTGTGAAAAATAAAAAGGTAAAGCCTGGTTATAAGCGTAAGCTGAAGCAAGAAATGGAAGAGTGGAAAACACAATACGACCGTAATCAAAAGCGTGAAGAAGCAAAGAAAACTGCTAAAGCAAATAAAGGTAAAGCAAAACCTCGTTCAGGAGGACAGTCAGCGGCTGGTCGTCCGGGACAAGCACCAAGCAGACCTGGTAAACGCTTTGGCAAATAAGCGTCTTTTCGCTCGGACAAAGTAAAATAACGCAACGGAGAAGCTCTTTTCCTATTTATGTAACGGGACTAGGGCTTCTTTCTGTTACAGAAAAGGATTTTGACGAAATATGGCGAAATGTATCGGGTGTAGAGTGAGGTGAAAAGCATGAAAAACTCCCGATCAGAAAGACATCGAATGCGCCGCCGAGCTGATCGAGATGTGAGCCGATTTTGGATTATGGGCTTCATCTTTAGCTTAATAGTCTTAACCGTTGAATTTTTTGTTACCATACCTGCTGAAGCAACGTGGCTGTTAGAAATGGAAATGATTTTGTTTAGCGCCAGCTTTACATTACTTGCTTTTTATCTGCTGGGCTTAACCTTTGTTTTTTCCAAACAAGGTGAAGCTGGTGGGGTTAACCATCAAGTGATTATCTATGTGTGGTTGGGAGCTATTTTGTACCATTTGTTTGTACTAGTAACCAATATAACCAATCAGCATGTATATAAAGCAGGGATCATTCTTTTTTTAGGTCCTCTATTTTTAACAATCTATCATTTTATTACGTACCTGTCTGCTTTGCTTCAAGCACGGCGTGAGGAAGAACAAACATCGGTAGCTGCTTTAGAACGAACTGCCTATCAACTAATCAGTGAAGCCACGAAATTATATGAAGAGATACGTAGGCTCAAAACGGAATTCCCAGAAGTAGAACAGATGCTTAATGCCAATCAATTTGCACACAAGCTCGAAAAATACACGCTTGAGATGCAACAGTATTTACAAGTTGATTCGTTCCAACGAAGAGATTTGGAGTTTCTGGAAGGGCATTATCTATTCATCGAAAATATTTTAATCATTGTAAAACAGCACCCCGGTATTTCAGAATCACGTAAATATCTAGCAAGAGAAAGAGTGCTATAACCCGAAGAATGGGCCATGAACATACGGTCCATTTTTCGGGTCTTTTTATTTGCAGATAGGAAAAGTGCATTTTTTATTAAAAAATTTCTTGCATAAATTTTTTTTCTCCCCTATATTATTTCGTGTACGAAATTTTTGAGTGCGAAATAATAGTAGCGATCGCGAATATATGTAAGAGGTGATATGAGGTGCCTAAAGGGCTGATCATACGTGATGGGGTAAGACAACTTAATAAAATCATTGGAATGATGATTACACAGGAGCTTAGCGAAGTAGGAATTACGATGCCTCAGATTAGTGTGATGCGCAAGATTAAGGATGGACCTATGACGATTGGCCAACTAAGTAAGGACCTCTATCTCTCTTGCAGTACAGTTTCCGGGATAGTCGATCGCTTAGAGAGGGAGGGGTACATCGAACGTGTGCGGGATACTGCTGATCGGCGCGTGGTCTGGATTCACATCACAAACAAATTCGAGGAGATGGCTAATTCCATCCCGGTGATGCAAAAGGAATATTTTACAGAACTCATAAAAGACCTATCGGAAGAAGAGATAGACAAAATCGTCGATGCCCTACAACTGCTCATTAGACAATTTGAGAAGAGGATTGAGGAGAGAACATGAAAAAGAAATTTATTCTATCCACCATACTACTGCTTATGGTTGTAGCAGGTGGAGGAATCGGTTATTACTATTGGTACCAAGGTACCCATTACATAACTACGGAAGATGCTCGTGTTGCGGGTGATACGTATCGTGTAATGCCACGGATATCTGGCAAATTAACTTCGCTAGACCTGTCAGATGGTCAAAGCGTCATAGCAGAGCAAATTGTGGGTCAACAGGATACAACAAATATCGCTGGCAACATGTTAGATAATGCTACTTTGCGTGCTCCGATTACCGGTACAGTGTTAAAGGTAACGGCTAAAAGTGGAGAAGTGGTAGCTCCTGGTCAGTCCGTTGCAACGATTGTGGATATGAACAAGCTCTACGTGTCAGCTAACATTGAAGAGACAGACTTAGGTCGGATTCATGTAGGGCAATCTGTTGAATTCACCTTAGATTCATTTAAAGGTCAGACATTTAGAGGACAGGTTTCCGAATTGGGAACAGCGACAGCCTCTACGTTCTCTTTGTTGCCAGCAACTAGCACAAGTGGTAACTTCACAAAAGTAACACAGCGAATACCAATTAAAATTTCTATTAACGATAAACAAAACAGCCGCATTTTACCAGGTATGAGTGCTGTGATTAAAATTCATTTGAAAGGGAATTAGGGTGAAGAGTATGAATAAAAGACAAAAAGGGATAGCAGGTACTTTTGCCATAATGGCTTTGTTGCTCGGTGGCTGTAGCAACAATAGCGACAATGAAACAACAAATGCTCCCATTGTACAAACGATGAAAGTTGTATCTACTACGAATTCTTCTGGCTTGATGGCATCAGGCAAAATTGTACCCGATCAACAGGTTCAGGTGGTTTCCAAATTGTCCGGTCGAGTAGCAAATGTCAACGTAAAAGAGGGCGATCGTGTCAAAAAGGGAACGGTGTTAGCAACTCTTGAAAACGCTGAGCTAGTACAACAAGTACGACAAGCTGAAGCTGGTATTGTTGCTTCTCAAGCAAAATTAAATGATACCAAGGCAGGTGCACGTCAACAGGATTTGGAGCGGCTAAACAGCGCCTTACAGCAAGCAAAAGTGGGATGGGATGTCGCTCAAAAAACCTATGATCGCATGAAGGCTTTATTTGATACAGGGGCTGTGCCTCAAGCTGAATTAGATAAAGCATCGCTTGCATTAGAACAAGCTAAATCAGGATATGAGCAAACCAAGGCACAGCTTGATTTAGCCAAAGCAGGTGCAACCTCCAATTCTATAACAGCTCTGCAAGCGGATGTAACGCGTCAAAAAGCAGGTTTGGATTTAGCGAAGACAACATTATCTAACGCAACGATCACATCGCCAATCGATGGAATGATTGCGATTCGCAATATCGAGCCGGGGGAAATGGCGGCGCCTAGTATCCCGCTAATGACCATCGTCAACATGGATACAGTAGTGATAAAAGCGAGTGTTCCTCAAGAACAAGTAAATCCTTTGAAAAAGGGACAGACGGTACAGGTTGTAGTAAATAAGGATAAGAAAATGGTAGGAACCATTGATTTTATCAGCCCTGTATCTGATGCAAACAGTACGACTTTCCCTGTTAAAATCAGAGTGAAAAATGACGGTTCGTTATTAGCCGGAATGATTGCTGAGGTCTATTTTGGCACAGATGCTCAAGTAGCTACAGGAGTAGAGATTCCGAAAAGCTCTGTCATTAATCAGGATGGTAAAAAATTTGTTTATAAAGTAGATGGAAATACCGTTCACATGACTCCTGTTGAAGTAACAGAGAAAAATCCTGATTGGTTATATGCAAAATCAGGTGTTACTGCTAACGATCAGATTGTTACACAACCAGCTAAAGATCTGCATGATGGTAGTCAGGTCCAAATAAACTAGGAGGCGATCAATTTGTCTGCTTCTAACAACAAGGAGAACGCTTCTTATAAATGGTTGGCGTTGGCTGCTATTGTAATGGGGACTTTCGTGGCCGTCTTAAATAATAGCTTAATCAACATTGCCCTCCCTAAGCTGGTAGCTGTATTTGGTTCCACCACTGACACTATTCAATGGGTGCTGACAGGGTATATGCTTGCTTCCGCGGTTGTGATTCCCATGAGCGGGGCGCTTGGAGATAAGTTTGGTTATAAGCGGGTATTCGTAACCTCACTTGCTTTTTTTACAATCAGCTCAACGTTTTGTGGATTTTCATGGAATGATAGCAGTATGATTTTTTTCAGAGTGGTGCAAGGGTTAAGCGGTGGTTTCATTATGCCGATCGGGATGTCTATCATCTACACGATTATGCCACGGGAACAAATCGGGACAGCGCTTGGCTTATGGGGGATTTCAGCCATGGTAGCTCCTGCTGTCGGTCCTACGTTAAGCGGATACGTCATTGAATATTTCAACTGGCGGTTTCTCTTCTTCATGGGTGTGCCAGTAGGGGTTATAGCGGTAATTATGAGTAGCATGATTTTAAAAGAAACACCACTAAAAAAGGATTTGAAATTTGATTTTCCCGGGGCCATCTTATCTATCATTGGTTTTGCTTCGTTATTGCTAGCCTTATCAAAGGGACAATCAGAGGGTTGGACATCATTGTACATCGTTAGCCTATTATTTGTGGCTGTGTCTAGCTTATCGTTATTGGTCTATGTAGAGCTAACTACGGAGCAACCATTGATTGAGCTCCGTATTTTAAAGAATGGAACATTCTCACTTAGTTTATTGATTGTTAGTTTTCTTACTATGGGAATGTTCGGTGGTATCTTTATGATGCCGTTGTATATGCAGAATATCCAAGGCTTATCTGCCATGCAGACAGGTATTCTATTGATGCCCCAGTCAATTGCCATGGCGTTAATGATGCCGTTAGGCGGTAAATTATTTGATAAATTCGGCGTTGTTCCATTAGGATTGATTGGATTGACTCTCGCGGGGATAACCACCTTCGAGCTTCAAAATTTAGCTCAGGACACTCCCCATCGTTGGATTGATGTGTTATTAACCATTAGGGGCTTGGGAATGGGGCTCTGTATGACACCACTTTCAACAGTGGGGATGAATGCCATCGAGAAATCTATGGTTGGTCGTGCTTCTTCGTTATCTAATCTGATTCGCCAAGTGATGGGCTCCTTTGCTATTGCGATTTTGACAGCACTGATGAGTAATCGGCAAACCTTCCATGCCGTGCGGATCAGTGAAAATATGCAAGTGACAAACGATACAGCAAATCAAATGCTGAGCATGCTATCAGGGGTATATGCACAAAGTGGGGTAGACTCCGCTACTTCAATGGGAGGCGCCTCTGCCATACTAGCGGGTTTGATTCAGAAAGAAGCCTTCACGAGAGGGATTGCCGACACTTTTATGGTATCGGCGTTGCCAATTCTTTTATGCATTCCATTGGTGCTGTTTTTCCTAAAAAAACGAAAAGCACCGGATGATTTCGTAGCAGCAAAAAGAGTTCCTGTTGAAAAACCAGCAGGGGCAACACCTCAAACCTCAGGTACTACCTCACCTATGGAGGGATAAATGTAAATACTGGCTTCCTCAGTTTGTTTTCGCTAACTGAGGTCTTTTTTTTGAGTGGGAACAGAAAGAGAGAACAGCTTCTTCTAAAGGTAGAAGATAGCTGTTCTCTCCCTTGCGATGGATACAGTCCACTGCTCTGCACTTGTTGGACAAGCTGTTTTCTTACTTAGTAGGCAATGCCCTTCACGCTGTCCCTTTTACTTTATTCAAGAATAGCTAAAACATGTACAGGACAACGTAATTGATTTCGAAATTCTTCAAGAAGCTCAACTGCCGCTGAAAAGATCACACAAGTAGAAGGGCCGCCAGATTGCTTCAGATCAAGAGGAAGAGGAGTAGTGAGACGATATGTAAGCGAGGCACTTGCAGCTAACTGCTCCATTTCATAAGCGATTCCTTTTGAGCCAACGGGCAACAGATCATGAACACCAGGATGAGCCCGTAGTTGGATTAAGTCAGCTAGGGAAAGCATCTCGGGATCGTCTAATCGAACCTCATGCTTGGGTCCGCTTTTTGGAATACCTGCACACATGATAGCTTCTTGAGGCTGGGCTGTTCCTGGGGAAAACTGAGCTTGCTGTACCAGCCCAAGTACGGTTATACCAATCCCTGTCTGCGTGGTTGGAATGTTTTCCTCTGTACTTCCTGTAAACTGTATATCCTCAGTGACGCCTGCTTCTTGCGCATATTCCTTAATACCACGGAGAATTTCTTCCCCATAGCCCTCAAGCTCTACCGCTAGCGTATCGCATATCATAAACGGAGTGGCTCCACAAGCAATCAATTCAAAAAGCGGTACACGAACAGCAAACCGTCCTAACAGATCGGGTGCTATTTGGACGATATCCTGTGGTTTGGTGCCGATGCCGCCATCTGAATCGCAGGCGATAACGATGCTTTGTGCTTCATTGATCCGAAGTAGCGTCAGATCACGTACCTTTTGCAAATGGTGTAATGGATTTGTGAGATAGGGTACTTGCATAGCTGGCTCCTTTACAAAATGAATGATTTGTTTAGAGATCTGGGTGCTTACGTAAGGCAAGCAAGGTTACAAAACTGACTGCTTCACGTAATTCCATGCTCAGAGAATGAGCGAGGACAGGAGGAAAATCATCTTTATACACATGTGATTCCTTTTGCAGAAAAAATCCATTCTCCTGTGCTAGCTGTTTTGCTTCCCAGGGCATGATCGTATTCTGGATAGTGGCTTTCCCATACAAACGTGGATAGCTATGTGCCCGCGGGCCTGCTGTGGGTCCCAAGACCCCCAGTAGTAGCAATCCATCTGGTTGCAGGATGCGTCGAAATTCTTGAAGGACAACTAGGGGAGAGGAAGTAAACTCCATCGCGTTAATGGATAAGATACCTGCAAAGGATTGGTCTGGATATGGCGTAGCAGAAATATCTCCCTCCATAAATTGTAGAGAAGGAGAATCGGTAAGCCGGTTGGCCTGCTTGGTGGCATAGGCTATCATTTCTGAGGAAATATCCAAGCCTGTTACATCATACCCTACAGAGGCTAGCTTGAAGCTAGCATATCCATCTCCACAGCCAGCATCCAGTATTTGACCCTTGCTGGCAGGAAGAAGCTCTGTAAATAAAGGGAGGATCGTTTTCCGACTGCCCTGTTCCCACATTCCCTTGCTTCGCTCATGCCAATCACCTGCCATTTGATTCCATTGCTCTGAAACAAATGTATTCCACTCCTGCATCGCACTTCGCTCCCTTCAACTATCCTTTTACCTATCATAACTGATTAGAGCAGATAGACAGAAGACTATTATTGATATTGCATGAAAGCGTTTAAGCGTTACTCCATATTCTTGCATGAAAAAAACAGACCATGTAATCTCAAATAAATAGGTTTAAAAATTCAGAATAGTCGGAGGTTGAGCGGTGTGAGCGTAAAAGACTTTTTCCCTATTCAAGATTGGGACTATGTTGAGTTGTATGTAGGAAATGCGAAACAGGCACTGTACTATTACGCAAAGGCATTTGGATTTGAGCCGTATGCTTATCGTGGTTTGGAAACAGGGAGTCGCACTCAGGTCTCTTATGCGTTAAAGCAGAATCACATTCGTTTGGTGTTGACAGGAGCATTAGAGCCTGATCATCCGATTACTGATTTCATTAAGCTACACGGCGAGGGAGTTAAGGACATTGCTCTTCGCGTTGAAAATTGTGAAAAGGCTTACCAGGAAGCGATTTCCCGTGGCGCTACATCTATCATGGAGCCTACGGAATTTAGTGATGAACATGGAACCATAAAAAAAGCAACGATTGCTACTTATGGAGAAACAGTCCATTCCTTTATTGAACGGAAGGATTATAAAGGGGTGTTTTATCCAGGCTTCCAACCTTATCAAGCTCCGTTTGCCTGTCAGCCTACAGGTCTAATTGGTATCGATCATATCGTAGGGAACGTTGAGGTTATGGACGAATGGGTTGGATTCTATGAGAAAGTTATGGGCTTTACATCTTCCCAAAACTTCAGCGACGATGACATTTCTACTGAATACTCCGCGCTCATGTCCAAGGTTATGCAAAACGGTACTGGGCGAATTAAATTTCCAATCAATGAGCCTGCGGAAGGCAAACGCAAATCGCAAATCCAAGAATATCTGGAATTTAACAAAGGGCCAGGGGTTCAACATATTGCTGTATTGACTAATGATATTTTGACAACTGTTTCGCAATTAACGGCAAATGGGGTTGATTTCTTAGGTGTACCGGACACCTATTACGAAAATTTAGCGGAGCGTGTAGGGGCAATTGAAGAGGACATCGAGAAATTAAAAGAGCTAAAAATTTTAGTGGATCGCGATGATGAAGGCTACTTATTGCAATTGTTTAGTAGGCCAGTAGTAGATCGTCCGACATTATTCTTTGAGATTATCCAGCGTAAAGGTAGCCGTGGTTTTGGGAATGGTAACTTTAAAGCGTTATTTGAAGCACTGGAGCGGGAGCAGGAGTTGCGTGGAAATCTATAACAATCCCATAACGAAATAAGCAGGAAAGCCACTTTTTACGTCGGTATGAAAAGTGGCTTCCTTTTTTATAATCAGCTATTTCTTGAAAAAAATGTATATTTTTCTAAAAAAAGCTTTTCAGCTTATCTACATGTAAGGTATCATAAAAAAAGATTCAGGTTATTTTGTTAAAAATCAGATAATTTAGATTATTGTTGTGTGTCTTACATTCTGAAAGGAGGAGCACTTTTTATGAAGCGAAAGTTACTTTCCATAATCATTTGGACAGTTATTTCTGCATTAGGAGGCATTGGATTTGGAGCGTTGGCTTTATCCAAGGGAGAACAGGTAAGCTCTTTTTGGTTATTAACGGCTGCTTTATGTACATATGCAGTAGGTTATCGATTTTATAGCCGTTTTATTGCCCGTAAAATAATGGGCTTGGATGACAGACGAGCTACTCCCGCCGAAATACATAACGATGGCAAGGATTTTGTGCCAACCAATAAGTGGGTTTTATACGGACATCACTTTGCGGCCATTGCAGGTGCAGGGCCGTTAGTAGGACCTACATTGGCAGCTCAAATGGGATATTTACCCGGTACCATTTGGATTATTGTAGGGGTTGTATTGGGAGGAGCCGTGCAGGATTTCATTATTCTATTTGGCTCGATGAGACGCAATGGAAAATCCTTAGGTCAGATTGCCAAGGAGGAGATCGGACCTATTGGGGGCGTCCTTGCGATGATTGGAATACTAGCTATCATGGTTATTCTTATTGCTGTATTGGCGCTTGTTGTTGTTAATTCTCTTACTCATTCTCCATGGGCAACCTTTACGATTGCGATGACGCTACCAATTGCTATTTTGATGGGGTTGTACATGCGCTATTTCCGACCGGGAAGAGTGCTGGAGGCCTCTGTTATCGGAATTGTGCTGTTGTTTGCTTCTCTTTATTTTGGCCAAGCAGTGGCAGAATCGCCTACCTGGGCCCCGTTGTTTGATTATGAAGGTACACAGCTTGCTATTATGGTTATCATTTATGGTTTTATCGCCTCTGTTTTACCGGTATGGTTTTTATTAGCCCCACGCGATTATCTCAGTTCCTTTCTAAAAATTGGTACAATCGCTTTTCTAGCCATTGGCATCGTTTTCACATTACCTAATCTACAAATGCCGGCTTTAACAAAGTTTATTGATGGTACTGGGCCAGTATTTACCGGTAACCTTTTTCCCTTCCTCTTTATTACGATCGCTTGCGGAGCCATCTCCGGCTTCCATGCTCTAGTCGCTTCAGGCACAACGCCAAAAATGATTATCAAGGAAAGCGATGCTCCTTTAATTGGCTATGGGGCAATGCTAACGGAATCTATGGTTGCTATCATGGCGATGATTGCGGCCTGCGTATTAACACCTGGCTTGTATTTTGCAGTAAATGCACCCGCATCAGCAATCGGAACTGATGCAGTTACAGCGGCAGCTACGATTACCAACCATTATGGCTTCCCAATTACTCCGGAGCTATTAACGGAAACAGCCAAGGATGTAGGAGAGACAAGTATTTTATCCCGAACAGGAGGGGCGCCTTCCTTCGCGTTGGGAATGGCACATATTTTTTCAGGTTTTATCGGCGGAAAAGTCTTTATGGCCTTTTGGTATCATTTTGCAATCCTGTTTGAGGCCGTGTTTATCTTAACTACCATTGATGCTGGAACACGTGTTGGCCGTTTCATGGTACAGGACATGCTGGGCAACGTGTTCCCAAAATTAAAACGCATGGACTACCTACCGGGCAATCTAATCGGGTCTGCTGCTGTGACAGCGGGATGGGGCTACTTTTTGTATCAAGGGGTTATTGATCCATTGGGCGGGATTAAAACACTTTGGCCATTATTCGGTATTGCCAACCAAATGCTAGCGGCAATTGCTTTTGTAGTTGGTACTACGCTCATTATTAAAATGGGCAAGGCTCGCTACGCTTGGGTTACACTCGTTCCAATGGCATGGCTTTCATCGGCCACCTTGTATGCGGCTTGGCAAAAGATTTTTTCTAATGATATTACGATTGGATTTTGGGCGCATGCCAACTACTTCAAGGAGACTTTAGCGGCAGGACTGTTGCCAAAAGGAGTAACATCTGTCGAGGCAGCCGAGAAAATGATTTTTAATGATATGGTAGATACCATTGTTTGTGCGATCTTTTTACTAATTACAATAGCCATTATTGTTGATGGAATACGTCTATGGCTCTCTATTGCGAATGGAAAGAGATACGAGCTGAAAGAGGAACCTTTTGTGCTAACCAAACGTGATCATAAGGGGAATCTAATCGCTTAACTAGACCAATAAAAAAGCGAAAAACCGCTCATGTGCTGGTTTTTCGCTTACCTTTAGCTTCAAAGGCTTGTTGCCAGTCCGCTTTCAGAACTGTTCAAAAAATGCTGTGAAGGAGAACTATAGGGGTGCGTTTTAACGCGGTTTGGGATAAAGTTCTACATTTTAGGAACAGAGAGCGGACTGACAACAAAACTAAGAAAATGCTCAATCTATATCATAAAACAGTCTCAATAAAGAAATCTATATGTTTACCCAAAGAAATTTCAAAAAATATAGTAAAAAATCATATTTTTTTAGTAGTGGAAATGTTTAATAAGGTTATAGTGGTATTAAAAATAATATAGTCAGTTATGGATATTATGTTGGAAAAGTGAGGTGTGTGAGAATGCGAAAGAAAATAAGATACTGGAAACGGCGACTCAAAAAGGTGCGTTCCATCATTAAAACAATTTTTGGTATGCCCGATTATGATCGTTATCTGGAGCATTGGTATACGACACACGGAGCTCCTGGAATATTTCCGATGACAGAGAAGGAATTTTATCTTTTCGCATTAAAAAACAAATATGAAAGCGGTGAAGTGAATCGCTGCTGTTGATGGGAAATAGGGCTATGTAGCAAAAAGGGGGCTACTACACTAGTCCTATTTATTTTTATGCCAAAAAGAACGCAGGAAGATATGTGCCTGAGTCTCATCCTTGTGCAAGACTTCTACATAGGAGAGCCTTTTGTTCGTAAAAAGATGGTAATCTTCAAACAAAGTAGCAGTTACAGAATTACGAATTCGACAGCGGATGCCCTGCTGTTGTAAAAACGTATATAATTCAAATGCTTCCCATTCAGGTCCCTCGTAAACCATGTGATATCGATAAGCACTTATCATATCCATTATTTTCAGGCTACTAAATAGTACGACTATCAATACAAAAAAGGTCAAGTATAATCACTTCCGTTCTAAATATGTCGCGAAATGGAGATAGTATTACTAGTGTAGCATTTATAATAGATAAACTATTCATCGCCGTTGTTTAGGAATGTAAGGTGTAGGAGAAGGGGAAATATGATACACTAAAGAAAATTGGATGGGTTGGGTGGCGATATCTTTGCAACCGAATGAACTGGAACAGTGGAAAGAATTGGCGATCACATGCGCCAAAACAGCCGGTAAGCTAAGTTTGGAGAAAATGAATCAGCCCTATACAGTCAACTATAAAACCTCTGCCTCTGACTTAGTCACAGCTGTAGATGAAGAAGTAGAGCAGATGGTTATTGATATGATTCTTAAGCAATATCCTGAGCATGGCATTTTGGGTGAGGAAAATCGGTTTCAGGGTATGGCCCCTTCTGAATATGATACCCTGTGGATCATTGACCCTATTGATGGAACAACTAATTTTGTTCATCAGCAAATTAATTTTTCGGTTTCAATCGCCGTGTATCACAAAGGGGAAGCAATTGTTGGTGTTGTCTATGACCCATCACGTGATGAGCTGTTTTATGCAACTAAAGGTGGAGGAGCTTATTTAAACGATCGACAGCTACGTATTCACCGTCAAGTAAAATTAGAGGAAGCCTTACTTTGTACAAGTGTGTTTTGGCATAAACGCGCTGAGCAGATAGGCATCGATGTTATTTTCAAAGAGTTAGCGGGGAAAGTTCGCGGTATGCGCTTGTTAGGAAGCGCGGCCTTGGAGCTATCTTACGTAGCAGCAGGACGACTGGATGGTTACGTCAGCTTGCAATTAAACCCATGGGATTTTGGAGCAGGCAAGCTTATTATTCAGGAAGCGGGCGGTACTGCTACCACAATGGAAGGCAAGGAACTTCCATACGATGCTAAAAGCAGTGTAATGGGATGTAATCCGACGTTTTATGAGGAGTTACAACAGTTTATTCGTAGTAACATGAACCTGATTCGTTCCGCGCAAGATGCAAAAGATCATACATAGGTATTTTTCCATAGCAATCTGCCTTTTTTGACTTTTATACGCGCTTATCCAAGCATCACATGACCGAAATTCATAGGGTACTAGCAGGAGTATGTGAGTCCATGCATTCTCCGCTACTAGACCGTGAGAAGGAGGAAGGATCATGGGATGCGGTAGAAGAGGTGGTATATTCGGTGGAGGCTTTTTATGGATTATCATTATTATTGTAATATTGGTGTGTTTCTGTGATGATTAATCATACGTAGTTTGCAGAAATAAAAGAGCCTTTCCCTTTTTGGGGTAAGGCTCTTTTTCTACTATGCTCTGTATGCGTAATTCGTTGACACTCGCTCGTCAGTGCAGTCTTTAGAAGCTGTGGATAACTCCCATACGTGAGCAGAATATTCCATCTCAACAATCATACGATTTATCTCTGCGTACAGGCAGCCAACCTCTCGTAAAGAGGAGATACCGGCAGTTTCTATTGATGTGATGAACTGCTGAGATTGTTGTTGTTGTACCCTGTATAACAGATTCAGTAGCTCCTGATGGGCCTCTGCGGACGGATTTGCAACAAAGGCGCCATATGTTGAAATGGCGGCACTAGCATCAAGCAAAGGCTGATCAAGAGTATGCCGAAGAGTGGGGAGATATTTTAATTCCTGAGCAGTATATAGGATACTACATATAGAGATCAACATCTTTTGAACAGAATCAATTTGTTGTTCCAGATAATAGAGCGTATTAAGGTCTTTTCGGTAAAATACATTATATTTTAGGCTTTTCTTTGCATGCTTTAATGAAGCCTCCAGCTCATTATTCCATTTTAAAAGGGAGGCAGGATCGACAGTCGGAGTAGTTGCACCATCAGAGTGATTATTTAATGCAGTGGCCATAATTGTTAATGTCTGTGCTAATTGCTTACAAGATTCGGCATGTTTCTTTTGAACAGTAGGAACATAGTTCTCTGGTCGAATAACCATTTGAATGAAAACAGCCACGATTGCTCCGATAATGGTTTCTAAAATCCTGCCAGTCGAATAACCTTGCATTTGTTGAAAGGTCATTACCATCACAGAACTAACACCGATTTGTGAAATAATTTGTGGATTTAAGCGTAAAGCGGTAGCGGTACCCATACCTACCAATAGAACAAGGACGAGACCTAGAATTCCATTTTCAAAATAAGGAAGAATAATAATACTAGAGACAACTCCGCCAATGACACCAATTATACGATAAATTCCCTTTTCCAGAGTGTCTGCAATGGTAAGTTGCATGGTTAATACCGCAGCAAGCGGAGCAAAGTAGGCAAAATGATTGCCGAACAATAGTGAGGCGATCAACAATGACAAGCCGGATGCTAAGACGGTTTTACACACATGAAACGTGAGACCAAAGCGAGCGCACCAATTCATACTGCGCTGCACCATGGAACTCACCTCCTTGTTTTTCTAAGCTGTTTTAGTGTTTGTTACAACCATCATGGTAAACCAAAAATGTTGATACAAATGCTTATAATTTTGACAGATTTTCGATAAAGTTCTTCTTTTCACAATTATAAGCGTTTTTTCATGAATGAAAGCGAATACATTTACAAACATGTGCATTCTTCGCATTTTTGTACAGGAGAGCTTGCTTCGATATGCTAAAATAAAGGATATCTTTTGACAAACAGCTAAAATGAAAAAAGCAGAGTCGAAGATAATATCTGTTACTGATGTTGGATTATTTTGAACAATATTACTTTTATAAGGTTGAACATAATGAATAAAGGGGCGAGGCGATTGAACGATTGGCGCATGTACACAGATGAACGCAAAGAAGAAAGAAAACATGTGTCTTGGCACGAGGTGCTGCGAGAAATTGCGAGCTTGGATGGGAAAATGAGAACGTTGGTACATGCTGCCTATGGCGACCATGTTGATTTGGTTGTGTCGGGCGGTGATGAAGGATACGTCTTAATTCAATGGAAAGAGTATGCACGTGACATCAGTCATTATGTACTAACCACGAAGCAGGGTGATGCGGAAGTGGCGGGAAGAATCATCACCGTAGAAGGCGAAGGGCTGCCAGTACCAGCAGATTGGGCTATTTCACTTGAAAAGGCCATTCCTTTACTTGGGGATTTGTTGCAAACCTGCGAGCAAAAAGAGAACGTAGATTTGCAATGGTTATTACTGGAGACAGAACCTGGGCAAATGTCTTAGGAGCATCAGACATAATCTTTGAATTTCACCATACTATTAGTGTAACAGGAGGGAAATTCGCTTGGCCCTTGCACCATTGTTCTCATCTGTGGGTATGATGGCTGTCATTATTGGAATAGGGGCAATGATTGGTCGAATGAAACCAGTCACTGCTGATGCTCGCCAATTGTTGATTACCATTGTTATCAATGTAGCCGTTCCATGCATCATTCTCAACGGAATTTTTCACACACAGATGAACCAGCAACTCTTGCATCATATTTTTCTCATCTTTTTTATTGCTGTTGGTCTAAGCTGTCTTGGAATGCTTCTTGCTTTTTTATTTGCAGTCCTATGTAAGGTGCCGATCAATAAGCGAAAAGAATTTTCCTTTATTGCTGGACTGGGCAATACCGGATTTATCGGGCTTCCTTTGTGTGTCGGGCTGTTCGGACCGACAGGGGGACTGCTTGCGGCAGTCTACGATGCTGGGCTTGATCTGGTGCTCTGGACAATCGGTGTTATGGTTTTGAAGTCGGTTTATTAATTCCCGATCTGTTGGTACGTAAACAACAAACAGCACAAGCACTCCCCATTTTAAGTTTGTCTATGCTTGTTAAGCTTTTCTTGTATCCAGTCATTGTTGCTGGTTTGCTTTGGAGCTTTCACTTAGCGACAGAGATTAGCCAAGTTACTTTAGTGATGGCAGCAATGCCTACGATGACGCTAGCCTCCATGTTATTCGCCAAATACGCGGCTGATGAAGATTTAGGAGCGATGGCGACCGTTAGTTCCACAATTATCAGCTTCGTTACCATTCCTTTAGTTGTTATGTTAGGTCAATTTATCTTGTCTGTATCACTTTTTTAAAGTGTGTAATCATGTAGAAAAAATATAAAAAAAGAGCCTATATTACCACTTGTTTGATTCATGAAGCGATTTTTATGTTATAATGAAAATGTAACTTTACAATGAAAGGATCGGATAGTGATGTTACCGCGAAGGACAATCTGGAAACGGTTTGATCTCTCAGATACGTAGCGTAGTAGTTAGAGCGTTCCACTCTTGATCTGTGAACACTAACTACGAAAGAGAGATGCTTTATGATACAAGCAAGCGATCCTGTCAGGACCTGCTTCGTAGTTAGTGGAGAAAGTGACTAACTAACTACGAAAAGAGGAAGCCTCGATGAGGACAAAACCATACCAACAAACCTTCATGATTTTACTGGGAACTTTTTTATTGGCCTTTAGCTATTACCACATCAACTTTCAGAATAATTTAAGTGAAGGTGGATTTGTGGGGTTATCATTACTTGGAAAATACGCTTTTGATTGGTCACCGTCTATTACGATGCTAGCATTAGACATTCCAGTCATTTTAGTTGCAATGATGATCAAGGGACGTAAGTTTTTGATTAATACCATTGTAGCAGCGACATCGTTTTCCTTTTTCTATGAACTATGTGAGCGTTTTTCGCCGCTAGTATTTGACTTTAGCAATGCCATGTTGCTCGCTGTTTTATTATCTGGAATCAGCACAGGCTTCGGTCTAGGATTGGTTCTTAGATTCGGTGGGGCAACAGGTGGAGACGATATTTTGTCTCTATTCATAAGTAAGTGGACGGGTATGTCAGTAGGTACCGTTTTATTAATATTTGACGTCCTTGTGTTATTGCTTTCGTTATTTTTCTTGCCAATACCTCAAGTCTTGTACACGCTTCTAGCAGTTTCAATCGCTGGTAAAGTGGTTACATGGACCTACGAATATGGTACAAAAGAAAAACAAACGAAGCTGGCACACAGTGCGGCGTAACGAAAAAACCAGTTAATAAGGTGAATGTTAGTCTGCTTGGCAGCTAACAATGCCCTTGTTAATTGGTTTTTTTATAGAAAATGTTTGACAATGATAATGAGAACCAATATCATTTTAAGGGAAGGTACTATCATTCAGGATATTATTGCGTGACATCGAAAGGAAGATGATCATGGTTCGCTTACATACACAACAGTTAAACATTGGCTATAATGATAATCTCATTGTGGAAGACTTAAACATATCATTACCTGATGGAAAAATCATTGCTCTGGTCGGTGCAAATGGATCAGGTAAGTCTACCATTCTAAAAACGATGGCACGTCTTTTGAAACCGAAAAAAGGTGGAGTCTTCTTGGATGGTAAATCCATTCACCAACAGGATACTCGCAAAGTAGCCAAGGATTTAGCTATTCTGCCGCAAAATCCAGTAGCTCCGGATGGACTTACTGTAGAAGAATTGGTTTCTTATGGACGCTTCCCTCATCAAAAGGGTATGGGGAGCATGACGCCAGAGGATAAAAACATTGTACAATGGGCACTGGAAGTTACCGGTATCAATGAGTTTGCTACAAGAGGAGTCGACCAATTGTCAGGTGGTCAGCGTCAACGTGCATGGATTGCAATGGCGTTAGCCCAGCAGACGGATATTTTGTTCTTGGACGAACCAACGACGTTCCTTGACATGGCTCACCAATTAGAAGTGTTACAGCTCCTAGCTAAGTTAAATACAGAAGAGAAGCGTACGATTGTTATGGTTGTTCACGATCTAAACCATGCTACTCGTTATGCCGATCATGTTATCGCTATTAAAAAAGGGAAAGTAATGGCTCAAGGGACCCCTGCTGAGGTCATGACGCATCAAATGCTGTGGGATGTATTTGGCATTGAGGCTGACATTATTCCAGACCCTCGCAGCGGTGTTCCTCTATGCATTCCATACGGATTGGCTTCAGGAAGTGTTTCTGGTAAACCAAAGAAAGATAGTGTCATTTTAGATTCAAATGAAGAGAACGCGACCTTGGCTGTAGCGCGTTAGCACCACAGATCACCAGAAGAATCTCAAAAGCAAAGAGCTTGTTTCCTCGAAAAAATGAAGAGGTGACAAGCTCTTTTTTTGTAAAGGATTTCCTACATAACCCCGTTACAGGAGAGTGTGAGTCCCCCAAAAGAATTATTTTTGAATATCTGCTAGAACACCATCCCATAAGGAAATGCGGCTGGTAAGGGATTGAATAGCTGTTGCTTCTGCTTCTTTCCATTTTTGGGCATCTTCTTTACAAAGAGAAGCAAGAAGTTTTTCAGCTAAAGGTCCATGTTCATCTCCATCTAGCTCAATGTGACGATTTAGATAATACAACAGGCAAGCAGGAGCTTCTCCTTTGGAGGTCAATTCCTGTACAAGTACCTGAAACATGTCTGGTATAATATCTTCACGACCAAAGAAAAAGGCAGCACAAACCTCGTGGGTTCCCCCCTCTTTAGCCAAGTGAAGAGTTTGTTTTACAAAACGCTGTACACTGTCAGGAGCGTTGCATAATGCTAGAGCTTCATCAGGAGAGGTACCCTTTTCTAGCAGCCCCAGAAAATGCTCGATCTTAGATGTATCAGCCCCTACTTCCTTCATAGCCTGCAAGTACAGCTCAAAGTGACTGGTAAAGCCGCCATTGCCATCTTCATCAGTTTCTTCTCCGAGTACAATTTCATTAATGAAACGAGCATATGCAGCATGAGGAGCAGGAAGCCAAGGTACACTTGTGCAAGTTACATCTAATTGTAAACGTTTTAATAAACTCATAAAATCCCATACAGCGAACACATGGTGTTCCATAAAGGTACGAACGCTTTCCGGTGTCTGCATAGCAATCGAAATTGGATGAGAAATCAGTTGTTGGCGAACCACGTCAACCTTTGGCATGGACATAAGTGTTGTCATTTGAAAACTCCTTTGTTATCGAGCTTAGTTGGTAAAATCTTCTTCGTACCTATAATTATCGCATAAATAAAAATAGGCAAAATAGCAGTGTGACAATTGTCACTCATTTGCCTTATTTATGTAGCCAATTGGTAAAAATTATGGGTAAATAGTAATATCAGCATGAAGCGAAAAAAAGATAATAAGATGTAGGTAAGAAAATGAAACATTATGGGGAATCTTTAAGTCAAACAAGTAGCATAAGAAAAATGAACAAAGTAACAATAGCGGAACCTGACGAAAAAAGCGAAGGGATTGAGTACAAATGTTACGAAAAACGACAGCAGTAGCCGTAATGGGGCTTACACTTGTAGGCTCAGCTATACCAGGCATGGCTCAAGCAACAGTAAAACCGGTGTCCACTTCTCTTATGATAAATCAACAGAAGGTAATCAAACACTCACCATTGATTAGTGTTAACCAACGGACAATGATTAACCTACAGGAATTACGTAATATAACAGGCGGTCAGCTCACAGAAAAAGCAGGAACCTATCAATTGAAGGTTCAACAGAAATCTCTGATATTTCAGACAGGTAAATCTACTGTAACGGTGAATGGAAAAGAACAAAAGGTAGAGCAGGGAGCTGTGCTTTATCAGGGCAAGGTGTATGTGCCCCTGCGCTGGACAATGGAATCCTTATCCGCACAAGTAAAGTGGGATGGTAAAACGGATGAAATTCAGGTTACAAATCTACCCGTGGTTCAGGGAGAGAAGCCTGCTTCTACCTTCCAAACACTGACAGAAGAGCAATTAAGCGCGGAGGAGAAAGCTTTTATCGAAAGCGTTAAAGGAGAACGCGGGGTTCATCAACAGGGTGATTTATATGTGATTGCCTATGGAGAAGCTCCTAATCCTGGGTATGGCTTAGTTGTGGATCATACGGAACAAAGCTGGGAAATGCTAAAAGTATATGTAAAACAGACCAAGCCAGAGGCAAATAAAATGTATCCGATGGTCATTAGCTACCCTTATGTCGCGGGTAAGATCAGTACGCCACCTTATACAACGGTCACCTTCTATGATGTAGATACGGGCAACGTGCTATTTGAAGGGGATAAGAACACACCTCAGAAAGGGAAGTAAGGTGTATTGCCTGAGGAGAACTTTGAGAGAAACTTTATAATAATCGAAAACGCATCCGACTACCAGGATGCGTTTTCGCTGTTACGTTTTATCAGAGGTGTAAATGTTCCATACGTCAACACACGCCAGCCCCATTCCAGTGGACCCATGGTAAAAATCGACAACCATAGGTAGCTGGCTAGCATTTGTAGTGCATAAATACCAAGACAGATTAGCGTAGTTTGCAAATGGCCCAGCTTGCCTGAAAGATTACATAAATCACGCAACGCAATAATGATCAGAGTTTGCCCGATATAGTTCGTTAAAGCCATGCGACCGTAATACTTTAAGGGAGCTAACCATTTCTGCACAGTTGTTTGCTGTAGCAGGCGGATAATGCTAGTTACATAGAATACAGCCATCACGAGTCCAACAAAGACAATGCACAGGCTGTAATTGTGTAAGGCATGAATATAGGAGTCATCGAAGTCAGTTGAAGCTGTTTTCGTCAAGAGCACATATTGAACAAAAAGCCCGACTATCATGAGAATGAAAGAAACCATTTGCCATTGCTTTATCTTGGGCATAAAGTCTGGAATATTTCGGAAGACTCCGTATTGTCCGATAGCAAGCCCTAACAAAAATAATGGGAAAACAACAAGAATCTTTCCTCCCAAAATAGAGGTAGGAATAAGCAGAAATAATGAAAGCAGTAGATTTTTTTTGGCCGATAAACGATAAAAAGGCAGTAATACAAAGCCAAAAATAGCATAGATGAATAATGCTTCTCCCGGCTGCAATAGCTGATGAAGATATCCAATCGCGAATAGGACTAGCAACCGGCGAATAAATAGCAATGTACTTTTGTGCCCTTTTGCTTGAGAGCGGCTTTTAAAAATATAAAATCCTACTCCAAATAAAAATGAGAAAATAGCAAAAAAACGAGATTCTACGGTGAAGTTAAGCATGTGCTCAATAAAAGCATTTGCACTGCTAACAGGGGCTGATTGTACTTTCATTAAAGCCAAGATATTAACAAGAAGAATACCCATCAGAGCAAAACCACGAAGATAATCAAGGGTATCGATCCGATCTTTTTGTGTGAAATCGTTCATTACTTACTCCTTCTTTTGTGATGTCATCTCATCTCTAATTTACTATAAGGAAATGCAGTGTTTCGTAACATCGATCCAGATTACCCTAAGCTTACAGGTTTGTAAGCATAAAAAAGGAACCAACTGGTGTATCCCAGCTCGTTCCTTTTATATGTATAGAAAAAATGAAATGGTTACTGAGAGGCGGGAGAATACGCGTCCGACTCAGATTCTGGCTCTGGTTCTGGCAGGTGATGCACTCTGCCTACATAGATCGCTAAAAGACCGAAGCACAGTATGCCACTGATTATAAATGGCAAGCTATGTGAGAAGGTAAAGAGCCACCCAGCTAAAATGGGACCTGCAATTCTCCCCATGGTATCCATGGCGCTCATGTTCCCGGATGTAGCCCCCTGTCCATCGGGCGTACGTTGCGAAATCATGGCGGTGTTCGTAGTTCGCATCATACCTTGACCTAGACCAAATAAGCAAAGGGTGAGTGCAAATTCTAGGAAAGTAGAAGCGAGTAAAACACAGAAGAATCCTAGAACATAAAAGAATATTCCTGTAGCCAGCAATTTTGATTCACCAAATCGTTTTACTAATTTGCCAATCCCACCCTGTAAACTAGCAGAGATTAAGCCCATGATAAGAAACATATAGCCCATGTCCTTGGAGGTCAGATTGAATTCATATGATATGTATAAAGCAAAGACCGTCTCCATCGCTGCAAAAGCAAGCGATGTAACCAGCATGATCTGATACAATAATCCTAGGTTACTAAAAATGGCTCCCAATGAACTGATAGGCTTTTTCTTAAGGTATTTACCGCGCTTTTCCTTGGGCAAGCTTTCTGGAAGTAAAACCCATGTAAAAACGAATGTAATAAAAGCTAGACCTCCTGAAACGAAGAATGGCAGTGACAAGCTAACGTCTCCTAGGATACCGCCGAGCGCGGGACCGAATACGAAGCTAAGACCTACACCTGCTCCTACAATCCCCATTCCTTTTGCCCGTTCCTTTGGCGGAAAAATATCTGCTACCATTGCTGTGATGGTTGGGATACCCGCAGCGGAAGTAATCCCAGCAAGTACACGGTAAAACAGCATTTCGTAATAGCTACTTGAAAATCCAAATAGAATAAAGCTGGCAGAAAATCCAAATAGGGCTAAAAGGATAAACGGCTTTCGTCCATAGCGATCCGATAAGCGTCCCCAGATGGGAGCAAATATAAATTGCATGATATTATAGCTGGCAGATAATATCCCCAATTGCGTTGTGGTCGCCCCGATTTCCGTAACGAAAAAAGGCAATATAGGGATAATAATTCCAAAGCCAAGCATCATTAAAAAGATAATGCTAAAGAGAAGGAAGAGATGTTTCTTTTCCACAGGAAAAACCTCTTTTCTATACAATAAAAAAGTTCAAGCTACTCTCCACCATACGAAATGGACGGAAAGAAGTCAAGGTGAGAACTGGGGTCTGATGCAGTTGACATGTTATAATGAAAGCACTTGGAAGTAAGGCAAAAGGAGAATGAATGAAATGGCCAGTAAGATGTTATATTATCTCGCAGCAGAAGAGGATCATTGGTTGGATGAGCTGTTAGATTATTTTCCTATTATGAATGCAACGGTACCTACTAAGAAGTCGCTTCAAATGATAGAAGAGCAGTTGAAGGCAGGCGAAATTACTCAGTCTGTACTTGTGATCAATGTGTCTGGATTGGAAGACCGTCTATCTACTTTACTGGAAGAATGTCAAGAGCTTGAACATGTGCAAAAGCAACCTCTTTACCTGGTAGGCATAAAAGAGGGAGAAGAGGAACAGTGGAGAAATAATTATCCACAGGCGAAAATTGTTGCCATTACTGGTTTCCTTGTCGAGTTTGACTTTGAAGCCGTATGCCGAGAAATTGAAGCTGATTTGGGAGGGAAATAAATGAGCGATAGAAATACGTTTCATCTTCCTGAGTTTTTACGTCGTTTTCAAATCATGATTTATACCGGAGATCCGCTGGGTGATTGGTTGATGATTGAAGATGAAATCCGCGATCTACTGACATCTAAGGTCATTGATAAAGAAGAGTTTTCTCTTGCGATGAAAGAAATTGATAAGCGTAAAAGAATGTATGCTGATGAAACTCAGTGAAAGTAAGATATAGCGCTTGGTTTTCTCTCATAAAAAAGCTAGTTATGCAACACACTAACCTAGCATGTAATGATAGGGAATTGTTACGTTTCATAGAAAATACTCTGTTTTTGTAAAGCGCTTTTACTCTATTCGCTTTTCCTATGTTATAATCACACTGCAGTTACTTGTAGGGGGGAATTAACCGTAATGACTACTCAACAAATGAATGTAGATCAATTGGCAATCAATACTATTCGTACACTATCAATCGATGCTATTGAAAAGGCGAATTCTGGACATCCAGGAATGCCAATGGGATCGGCGCCTATGGCACACGTGTTGTGGAGCCGTTTTATGAAAGTAAGCCCGAAAAATCCATCATGGATTGATCGTGATCGCTTTGTATTATCTGCTGGTCACGGTTCTATGCTGTTGTACTCTATGCTACATCTCATGGATTATGGCGTAAGCATGGATGACTTGCGTAACTTCCGCCAATGGGGAAGCAAAACGCCTGGTCACCCTGAATTCGGCCACACTCCTGGTGTAGATGCAACAACAGGCCCATTGGGACAAGGAATTGCGATGGCTGTTGGTATGGCTATGGCTGAGAGACATTTGGCCGCAACATACAACAAAGATAACTATGAACTAATTAATCATTTTACATATGTTATCTGTGGAGATGGAGACTTGATGGAAGGCGTTTCTTCTGAAGCTTCTTCTCTAGCTGCTCATCTTAAACTAGGTAAAATGATTGTTCTTTATGATTCTAATGATATTTGTCTAGATGGCGATCTAAGCCAATCCTTCACAGAAGATGTAGCTGCACGTTACAAAGCGTACGGCTGGCAATATATCCGTGTAGAAGATGGAAACAATGTGGATGCTATCGAAAAGGCTTTGGCTGAAGCACGTACAGATTTGGAGCGTCCAACACTGATTGAAGTGAAAACAACAATTGGTTTCGGTTCTCCAAATAAAGGCGGGAGCAGTGCCAGCCACGGTGCCCCACTTGGTACAGATGAGGTTGTTTTAACAAAACAAACCTATGCATGGGAGCATGAAGCATTCCACGTGCCACAAGAGGTAAAAGAGTACTACGCTACTCTAGTAGAGGCAGGTCAAAAGAAGGAAGCAGAATGGGATGAGCTGCTAGCAGCTTATGAAAAAGCTTATCCGGAACTAGCTGCACAATTTAAACAAGTAAGTAATGGAGAGGTATCCAAAGATTTTGATGCTGATCTACCGACTTATGAAATTGGCAGTAAGCTAGCGACTCGCGCGGCTTCCGGTAATGCAATCAATGGATTGGCAAAACGTATGCCTAACTTAATTGGTGGCTCCGCTGACTTGGCACACTCTAACAACACGCTAATTAAAGGTGCTAAAGACTTCTTGCCGGGTTCTTATGAAGGTCGCAATCTTTGGTTTGGTGTTCGTGAATTCGCTATGGGAGCGGCTCTAAATGGAATGATGTTGCACGGTGGTGTAAAAGCTTTCGGCGGTACGTTCTTCGTATTCTCCGACTATGTTCGTCCGGCAGTGCGTCTATCTGCTCTTATGAAGCTGCCTACCACATATGTATTTACTCATGACTCTATTGCAGTTGGGGAAGATGGACCAACTCATGAACCGATTGAGCATCTAGCTGCCTTCCGTGCTATGCCGAACCTAACTGTGTTGCGTCCAGCTGATGCGCATGAAACAAACGAAGCTTGGCGTTATGCGGCTATGAGCAAAGACGAGCCTATTGTACTAGCTTTAACTCGTCAAAACCTGCCTATCTACCAAGAGACCAAAGACTTGGCTCGCGAAGGTTTAGCAAAAGGTGCTTATGTTCTAAAAGAGGCATCTAATGGTGAGCCTCAGGTTGTATTGATTGCGACCGGCTCCGAGGTATCTCTGTGCATGGAAGCTCGTGAAAAACTAGAAGCAGACGGCATTCCAACACGTGTCGTAAGCATGCCTAGCTTTAATCTATTTGATCGTCAATCTAAAGAGTACCGTGACTCTGTGATTCCTCCGCATGTTAAAGCACGCGTTGGCGTAGAGATGGGTTCTCCACTAGGTTGGGAGCGCTACACAGGTGACCATGGAGCAATTATTGCTATTAACCAATTCGGTGCTTCTGCTCCTGGCGAGATTATCATGAAAGAATACGGCTTTACTGTTGAAAATGTCGTGAAAACAGCACAAAGCTTAGTAAAATAAGAAGTTACCATGTTTACTAAAGCCTCCTCTCTTTTAAGTAGAGGAGGCTTTAGACATGATTTTTCCCCTATAGATATAAAAGCTGTGACCGCTTTTATCCGATTTTTCGCACCTTTTCTCATTGACTTTTAATTCTGCTCTTCTTAAAATAAGTGAGAATCTTTTTAATTACAATGATGAGAAACTTGCTTGTATGACTACATGTAAGTGGCGAAATTTTCAAAAGAGATGATCAGATATGCATTTCTTTTTTTCGTTCGCCCCCTATCCGTTGGATGGGGGGTTTTGTGTTTGCAAAAATCGATGTAAGGAGAAAGGAAGGCAACAAAAATGCTTAAGTATGCTCTGTTGGTTTTTTTAGGGGCTTGTAGCTATGGAGGCTTGTCGACCATTATTAAGCTAGGTATGAAGGAAGGCTTTCAGGTAAGTCAGCTAGTAGGAAGTCAATTTTTTATTGGATGGTTACTGTTAATCCTTCTGACATTGCTGTTTAATAGAAAGCGTGTGCCTGTACGCTCTATTTTGCAATTGATAGCAGGCGGATTTGCATTAAGTGGCACCACCATCTTTTATAATTTGTCTGTAGCTGAATTACCTGCGTCGATTGCAGTAGTCCTCTTATTTCAGTTTACGTGGATTGGCGTCCTCTTAGAAGCTATTGTGGATCGGAAGAAACCCAGCAAGGAAAAGATATTTTCCATCGTTGTATTGCTTATGGGAACAGCTCTTGCAGGAGGATTACTAGAGCGTGGATTTGAATCACTTTCGTTAGCTGGTATCCTATATGGTTTATTATCGGCGGTGACATTTGCGCTCTATATTTTTGCTAGTGGTCGATTGGGCTTGGATGTTCCCGTGTTTACAAAAAGCTTAACTATGGTTACAACGGCTGTGATTGTTGTATTTACGGTGTTTTCCCCATCCTTCTTAGTGGATGGAGCTTTAGGGCAGGGTCTGTGGATGTATGGCTTGGCACTGTCTTCCTTAGGTATAATTATTCCCGTTGTCTTTTTCTCGATAGGAGTACCAAAGGTTGGTTCTGGATTGGGGACGATTCTTGGTGCAGCAGAACTTCCAGCCGCAGTGATTGCCTCTGTAACCGTATTAGGAGAACATGTAAGCACGCTCCAATGGAGTGGTATTCTGCTGATTTTATTGGGAATCGCTATACCTCCTTTGATGCTAAATAAGAAACAGACACGGCAGGCAAAAGCTGCTGTTCATTAAAAGGAAGTACATTATATATTCTATAGCTTTTATCTTCAGCTAAACGAACCTCTAAACGAAATGCTTTTGGCAGGAATTGTTTGGTACAAAGCAGCCACTTTATACTATCATGGTAGAGTGGCTGTTTTGTATCTGTGGTTCAATTTTGGAAAGCAGGTGAATATACATGATACATCTAGACAAGCCAGATTATTTACAAACAGGCACGAAACGGCAAAGGCAAGCATTTATTGTGTTACAGGAGCTTGATTTGTTTAAACAGCTGTCTTCCTACGATCCGATACTGACAGGAACGATTCCACTTGGAATTGAGATAGCGACAAGTGATCTCGACATTATTTGTCAGGTGAATGATTCCGATCTGGATCAGTTTACACAGCAGGTTGTAAAGGCGTATGGAGATTGTACAAATTTTCAATTGGAGTTTGTCGATGAACTACGAGGAGGAAGAGCCCTCGTTCTATCGTTCTCTTATCAAGAGTGGCCCATTGAAATTTTTGGTCAATCGATACCTGTACGACAACAGAATGCATATCGACATATGATTGTTGAAGAACGGCTGCTGCATTTGGCAAAGGACTCGGCACGTGCTGATATTCAAATTTTGAAGGAACAGGGATATAAGACGGAGCCTGCTTTTGTTCACTATTTTCAACTGGGTGGGGATGATCCCTATGAGCGTATGCTAGAGCTTTACGGTTACACAGACAGCCAACTGCTTAAGCTCATACACCCATCAAAAAGAACCGAGGGCAGTTACTAATTAGATGCTGCATTGTTTCGGGTCAGAAACTTTTTTTTGACTTAATCGTCTAAAAAGGTGGAGAGAGGAAAGAAATCTGGAGGTAATATATGGCTCAAGCCAAGAAGAAAAAAAAGAAAAAACAAGTAAATAAATGGATAATGCTTATTATTGGATTTGCTGTCTTTTTAATTTTATCCGTCATCGGAGGTTACTTCGCTCTCTTATATGCGGGCGGTAAAATGGTGGAGATGGATGAAAATAAATTAAGAGACATTAAACTGGAAGCAACCAAAATAATGGATGTGAACGGTAAAGAGCTATCCAAATTATATGTTCTAGAGGATCGTGAATACGTCACAATCGACAAAGTGCCTAAAAAGTTGGTGCAAGCATTTGTGGCTGTAGAAGATAAACGCTTTTTTGAGCACAATGGTGTAGATATGATCCGGATCGGTGGAGCGATTTGGAAGGATATTCGAGCAGGCAGTGCAGTTGAAGGAGCAAGTACAATAACCCAACAGCTAGCGAAAAATGTGTTTCTCTCTCATGAAAAAACGTTCTGGCGAAAAACGAAAGAGGTTAGTATTGCCATTAACCTAGAGAACAGATTCACGAAAGATCAGATTATGGAGATGTATCTAAATAAAATTTATTTAGGTCATGGTGCTTATGGAATTAAGGCAGCCGCTAATTATTACTTCGGTAAAGAAAAGGCAGAACACCTGGACACTCTAACGACTGCTGAAATTGCTCAGTTAGCGGCGATTCCAAAGGGACCGTCTATCTATTCTCCATTTAACAATCCGGCTAAATCTAAAGAACGCCGTGATACGATCATTCGCTTAATGGCCGAACAAGGAATCATTACGGTGCAGGAAAAAGAGGCTGCTCAACAAGAAGCGCTTCCTACTAAAAAAGTCACCGAGGGCAATTCGTATCAGGCATTCCTTGATTACGTAGTTGATGAGGCCGAAGAACGCTATGGCATTGCTGAGAATGAGCTATATAGCGGAGGATATCAAATCTATACGACGCTAAATACCGATGTACAGGATGCAATGGTGAAGAACTTTGAGAATGCCAAGAATTTCCCGAAGGATGGAAGCACCAATCAGGTTGATGCCGGAATGGTAGTTCTCGATGCTAAAACCGGTGGTATTGCCGGCATTGTAGGTGGCCGGAACTATGTGCACAAGGGCTGGAATAATGCGCTGAGTCTGCATCAGCCGGGTTCATCCTTTAAACCATTAGCTGTTTTTGCACCAGCATTAGATACAGGGAAATGGCATGCAGGTTCTCAGTTAAGTAACAAACGTCAAAGCTTTAATGGCTATGAGCCAAGGAACTGGAATAACCAATACAGCGAATCCATACGTATGGATAAAGCTGTTCAGATGTCACTCAATGTTCCTACGGTCTGGTTGTTAAATGAAATTGGAATTGATAATTCCTTGAAGTACATCAAGGATTTTGGTATTTCGCTTGATCCGACCGATCGTAATTTATCCATTGCATTGGGTGGTTTGCATAAAGGAACATCACCACTGCGAATGGCACAAGCGTATACAGCATTTACAAATGGCGGTGTAGTAAAAGAAGCACATGCCATTGATAAAATTAAAGACCTCAGAACAGGGAAAGAAGAGATTAGACCTGTAAAGGAAACACAAGTTATTTCACCTAATGCCGCTTGGGAAATGCACGAATTGCTACGTAATGCCGTTCAAAGGGGTACGGGTACCAGTGCGAAAATGAAAAATTGGCCGGTAGCAGGTAAAACGGGAACCACGCAATCAGCCCTAAGCTCCAAGGCAAACAAGGATGCTTGGTTTGTTGGATATAACCCTAGGTATATCGGCTCCATCTGGATGGGCTTCCCAAAAGAGGATAAGGGCCACATTATGTATGATGGTAGCGGTAAGACGGCGCGTATGTTTAGCATCGTGATGCAGGAAGCGTTAAAGAATGAAAAACCAATGGATTTTGAACGACCAAATGGAGTAAGCGAACGTCACGAAGTAGAAGAGAATCAGGAAGTAGCAACCACACCACCTGCTCTGTCTGTTCGACTTACCATTGAAGGTTCTCAGCCAGTAGCCTTATTAATGTGGGATGATGCTAACGAAAAAACGACGGGTTATGATGTAATGCGTTATTTAAATAATCCTGAGTCGGCAGAAAAGATATCATCCAAGCAAAGTGGTAAAACCTTTGTTGATCAGGTTAAGGAAGGCGTCTTATACAAATACTTTGTTGTACCTTATGATGAAAATGGTAACCCTGGAAGCCCATCTAATATTGGAGAAGTAAATACCAAACAATTAGAAGAGCTTCTGCAAAATGGTGAAAATCAGCATGAAGAGAACAATAGCGGAGATAACCAAAACTCAACTGAGGGTGATCAATCTCCGAATAACGGTTCAAATGGATCTTCTGAGCAAGAAGGCCATGGCAACACTGATAACAGTGGCAATAGCAATTCGACACCTCAGGGTTTACCAAACGGCAATAACGGAGGAAATAATCAGAACAACGGACAAGGACATGGACAGGGAAATGGCTCTTCAGGCAACGGTGCTGATCCCAATGCCAGTCAAAGACCAGCCGACATCCCAGACCCTACTCAATCAACTGATCCCTCCCAGCAAGGAACAGGTAATTAATAGAGACTATAGTAAGATGAATAGAAGAAACTAACGAACAAAGATTGAAAAAGGCAACCGTAGCATAGGACGGTTGCCTTTCTTCATAACCAAGGTGTCCTGTTCCATTTCATATAGTTAGATTGACAAGATTATGACTATTTTCACAGACTGCAGTGCGTGTTAGAATGGTGATATAAGTTTTGTTGATAACTCGGAATGACTCGGAATGGTTCATACAACGAAACTGTAAATGGAAAACTGGAGGGATTCATGTGTCTACCTTTTCTCAAAAGGATTTGCAATCTTACTTCCAGGAGAAACTGGAACACGCGAAAGTTCACTTTGAACGGGCTCTTGACTGTAAACATACAGAGTTTGATGATTTATATCCATATATGAATGAACAGCCGCAATTTTTCTGGTATAAGCGATATGTAGCTTGGTCAGAGCTACTCACGGTAGTGAAGATGGCGGAAGAGCTTCATGTAGAATGGAAAACCTGTTTTTCTGCCAATCAGATCGAGTTTATTGAAGGGCGTGTCCTTCAAGGTAAAGTATTGGATCATTGGCATCCCGAAGAGGAAAGAGAAGTTGAAGAGGTAAGCCAGCTAGAAGAATAGCTGATACAGCTTTACAGAGGCATATAGAAAAAACGCGTAGCGATGATGTTACGCGTTTTTTTTATTTTTGTAAGACAGTACCTATATAGAAAAAAGAGCCCCCAACAAGTGGAGGCTAATGACCAGTTTTTTAAAAAGAGGGTAAAAAAGAGAGAATTTTTATAGCAAGTAATTATCCGAAAATTACTGTGCTTTTAAAAACTTCACCTTTTGTTGCAGATTGGATACCAGTTGCTGGTGTTGTAGTATCTGTTACTTGAGTAGGAGCAGATACTGGAGTAAAGATAGAGAAATTTACTACTTCACCTTTTGTAGTGTCACTAGTAAATTCAGTTGGTACAACAACAGATGCAGGTGCAACTGTTTGTGGTGCTACCTGAACGTTAAAGAATGTTTGTGGTGCCATTGTTTCGCTTTTTGTTGCGTTCTCCTCAGCAGCAAATGCAGAAGACGCAGAGAATACACAGGCTAGTACAGTCATGCCTAAAATTAATTGTTTTTTCATAGAGTCCACCTATCCTTCCAAAAGTACATATATTTTTTGTATTGACCAGTCAGCACAAAAGTCCTTCAGCAATTATTATTTTACTCTTTTTATTTGATTTGTAAAGTAGTTATCTGCTGAAAAAGTGCTGTTCAATAAATTTTAAAATTTTGTAAAATATACAATTCATCATATATTATAAGCAATTAATGGAAAATATATACTGGTTAAAACTAGTTAACACATTAATACTTGGGTTTTTATTGCTTACTTAGGAAATTTTACACTAATTTTGAGAAAATGAAACAGCTTGCGTGCAAGAAAGTGCAAGTAACTATTCCCAATTTATTAGTTGTTTTATTTTTCAGATAAATATAATTGATATATCTTTATATTTGAAATATTTTTGACATTATGGTGAATATATACAAAAAAAGCAACCATTCCAAAAGAATGATTGCTTCGCTCAAGACGTTATACGGTAAATAAGAATAATGATTAATTGGTGGGTGCTATTGGCTTACAAAGAGCCTCTGTGCGGAAGATGTGTTGTCCGCGATTGGAAAAACGTTCTTCATATTCAGTCATCACATTCGTTGCAGCCTGTTCGGATGAATGAAGATCAAATGTGATATGGCGTAATTGAAACAGTTCGTTAGCGAATTGATTGAGAGAGAATTCAAACAGATGTTGATTATCTGTTTTTACATGAATTTCTCCATCTTGTTTTAGCACAGCTCGATATTGGCGCAAAAAGGAGAAATGCGTCAGGCGGCGTTTGCTGTGACGTTTTTTCGGCCATGGATCACTAAAGTTTAAGTAAATACGATCTAATTCCTCTTGCTCAAACAGTTCTGTAATTTTGAAAGCATCAAATTGAACCAATTTTAAATTAGGAATTTCCTTTTGTTCCGTACGTTGGGCTGTGCGATACAGCACTTCTGCTTTTAACTCGATTGCGATAAAGTTGATGGAAGGAAAGCGAGCTGCCAATGTATTAATAAAACGTCCTTTACCACTGCCAATCTCAACATGAATCGGATTGTTATTGCCAAAGCAGTCTGACCATTTTCCCTTATATTGACTAGGATTATCTACATAGGTTGGAAATTGGCGCAGCATATCTTCTGCACCAGGGATATTGCGTAAACGCATAAAAACCTCCTTGCGAGCATTTGCAATTCATCGGGTCTAACTCTTCTACTTTATTATGCATGGACGCTGGTTTCAAGTTAATTTTGTTGCCATTCTTTTTGTTCCGGATGAAAAAGACTCCCTCTTCATAGGGGAGTCTGGATTTCAACGTTAAATTTTTAATACGCCGCCAGTTGATGCATTGGTGACTAGCTTAGAATAACGAGCAAGATAGCCTGTTTTTACTTTTGGTTCGAATCCTGCCCAGCTTTCTTTGCGTTTTGCCATTTCCACGTCAGAAATTTCTAGCTGCATGGTACGTGCTTCCATATTTATGCTGATGATATCCCCATCATGGACAAATGCAATCGGTCCGGCTTCGGCTGCTTCGGGGGAAACGTGACCAATACTAATTCCTCGGGAAGCGCCGGAGAAACGTCCGTCTGTTACGAGAGCTACCTTAGTACCAAGCCCCATCCCGACAATCTGAGAAGTGGGTGCGAGCATCTCCGGCATACCTGGTCCGCCTTTTGGTCCTTCATAACGAATAACCACAACATGTCCTTCTTTAATTTTTCCGTTTGCGATGCCTTCTAAAGCTTCCTCTTGAGAGTCGAAGCAAATAGCTGGCCCCACATGTTTTTTAATGGAAGGGTCCACGGCTCCCGTTTTAATGATGGAGCCTTCTGGGGCTAAATTTCCAAACAGAACAGCAAGTCCCCCGCGTTCACTGTAAGGTTTATCAAGAGGATGTATCACAGCTTCATCTAAAATCGCTGCTTCAGCTACATTCTCACGTAGTGTCTTACCAGTTACAGTAATGCGATCAGGATGCAGGATTCCTTCACGTTTCATGAGCTCCCGTAAAATGGCCGATACGCCGCCAGCATTGTGGCAATCCTCGATATGATAATCGGAGGCAGGAGCTAACTTGCATAGGTGTGGTGCGCGTTCAGCTACCTGATTGATTCTTTCTATCGGATATTCAAAGCCGGCTTCATGGGCGAGCGCTAATGTATGCAGAACAGTATTTGTAGACCCGCCCATCGCCATATCTAAAGCAAAGGCATCATCTAGTGCGTCCTTGGTAACAATATCGCGCATTTTGATATCATGTTTAATTAAGTGCATTAGGGCACTTGCAGTAGATGTAACAAGTTCACGACGTTTGGGAGAGGTAGCTAAAATTGTGCCGTTTCCTGGGAGGGCAATTCCCAATGCTTCAGCCAAGCAGTTCATTGAATTAGCTGTAAACATGCCTGAACAGGAACCGCAGCTTGGACAGCCATATTGTTCTAATTCCAACAGCTTATCATCATCAATCAGACCTGCCTGATGGGCTCCTACGCCTTCAAAAACGGAAGAGAGGGAGATTGAGCGTCCATCGCTAGTTTTTCCTGCTTTCATTGGACCACCTGTGACAAAAATGGTTGGAATATTAACACGTAAAGCTCCCATAATCATGCCTGGTGTAATTTTGTCACAATTCGGAATACAGATAAGACCATCAAACCAATGAGCCGAAACTACTGTTTCTAAACTATCAGCAATCAATTCTCGGCTTGGTAAAGAATACCTCATCCCGATATGCCCCATGGCAATTCCGTCATCTACTCCAATTGTGTTAAACTCAAAAGGAACACCGCCTGCTTCACGAACGGCTTCTTTTACGATCTTACCAAACTCTTGCAAATGGACGTGGCCAGGAATAATATCTATATAAGAGTTGCAGATGGCAATAAACGGTTTATCGAAATCCTCGTCCCGTACACCTGCCGCTCGTAGTAAACTCCGATGAGGAGCTCGGTCAAAGCCTTTTTTGATCATATCGCTTCTTTGTCTCATGTCGCCTATCCTCCAGTATGGTTCAGATATCGTAAGAGTTATTTCATTGGGAATGAAGCCGTACGACAACACCCTATCCAAAGTATTTTCACTATTGTAGCACTATACGAAAGTATGAAACAAGCAAAATGATCTGAACATTTGTTCATTTCGGGCAAGAAAAAATTGACAAAGAGTGAAATTGACTCAGCCTGTTGCTCGTATACTTAAGAGGAGGGATCTTTATAATGAAGAAGTTACCAAAAATAGTTAGAGAGTGGCTACCCATAATAGCTATTGCTCTTGTGCTGAGCTTTACAATCCGTACGTTTGTGGTTCAAGCTGTTTATGTTCCATCTACGTCTATGGTTCCTACCCTGCAAGTGGATGACCGTCTTTTCATTGAGAAAATATCCAATCCAGAAAACTTTCAATATGGTGATATTGTTGTGTTTTCCCCACCAATTCAGGGAAATAAGGACTTGTTTATTAAACGCTTGGTTGGAAAAGGGGGAGATACCATCGAGATAAAACAAGGTTTCTTGTATCGCAACGGTGTAAAGATAGAGGAACCATACTTAAAAGAAGCGATGAATTATGATTTCGCTCCTGTCCATGTACCGCCAGACCACTACTTTTTTTTGGGAGATAATCGGAACGGTAGTTTTGATTCACATTTATGGCCAACGCCATTTGTTGAAAAAAAAGCGGTGGTAGGTAAAGGTATCTTTTTATACTATCCGTTTAGTCATATGCGAATCATGTAAAAAAACATGTGAAACAGAAGAGAAAGCTCGTGAAACAGTAACTGGTTTCGCGGGTTTTTATTTTGGGTATTTTGGTATAATTATTCACCAGTATGTATATTATATTCAGTTTATTTTTATTTGATATCTGCATAAACGTTGTAATAGCCCAATACAGAAACGCTTTTGTGTATGAAAGCAATGAATAAACGCGTAATTTTTAAAAAATTCAGATACACTAAAAACAGTGTTTCTAGGTGATACAATAACAACGAAACAAGTCTGATTGTAACAAGTTCTACATATTTGATGGAAGGAAGGGGATCAGATTGGGTACTCAAGGTAAAAAAGCTAATCGGATCGTCTATTTGATTCCCCTGTTAGCAACTTTGTTATGGGGAAGTAATTTCTTGATTGGCAAAAATATTTTACATCACGTCCCACCATTTACTCTTAGTTTTTTACGTTGGTCTTTTGCTCTTCTTGTACTGTTACCTTTTACATGGAAGTTATTGCGTGAAAATTGGGAATTTTATCTGAGGTTTTGGAAAGAAGTAGTAGTGATGGGCTTCTTAGGAATTGCATTATTTACGGGATTGGTGTATTGGGGGATGGAGCATACCAACACGGTCAATGCATCTTTACTTTCATCCTTATCGCCAATCTTTATCACTGTCGTTGCTTACTTTATGCTGCATGAGAGAATTACTAGCAACCAAGTAATTGGTATTCTTTTATCGTTGCTAGGCGTTTTGTGGATCGTCAGCAAAGGACACCTTGGAACCTTTGCTGACATTCGGTTAAATAATGGCGATATCGTATTGATTCTAAGTAATGTCCTGATGGCCATTTATTCTGTTATGCTTCGTAAAACAGCGGACAAGCTACCGGGGTTGATCGGCTTTACTTTGATTGTCTTTGCAGGTGTAATTACTACAGTGCCGTTGATGATGCTGGAGCTAAGCTATCGCCCTGTGCAGTTATTTCTCTGGGAAAATCTATGGTCAATTGCTTACTTAGGTATCTTCTCGTCGGTCATTGCATTCTTTTGCTGGACGAAGTCAGTCCACTTTTTAGGACCAACAAAAGCTTCACCGTTTATGAATGTAGTGCCGGTTTTTGCAACCTTATTTGCTGTATTGTTTTTAAGAGAGGAATTGCTTTTGTCTCAAATAGTAGGCGGTGTGCTCGTGCTATTAGGTGTCTATTGGTCCTCGCGTCCGAAAAAAAGTCTTGCCTCGATTTCAAGCACGAATCCGCAGGTGCAGGAGTTAAAATTATAACCTTGTATGAATTTCGGAATTACATTACAAACTATACTCTAGCTATCTCAGATAGGCGGTCTTGATCCGAGGCATTTTCGGAACAGAGATTGCCTGTTTTTCTATTCAGGGATAGGAATGCCACATTTGGACATGCCTGCTTTTGTTTCTACTGCTTTTTATGTATGATCGTAGAAGGTCATTGCCTATACCAATATGTCAGGATAGTAAAGGGGGCTTTATTAGATGCAAGAGGAGTGGCAACAAATTATGATGGAGGGAACCGATGAGGAACGTGAAATTCTTCGTTTAGCCCTACAAGCAATTAAGCAGAAGCGGGAGCGAAATAGTGCCTATCTATCTGGTTTCTTAGGATTACAAGGAGCCTTTATTGATGAAAGAACCTATCAATTTGAGATTCCGATCACTCCATATATGCATAACTCCCTCAAGATTGTGCATGGTGGTGTTACGGCCACATTAATTGATAACACGATGGGGTCTCTGATCAATAAGGTAATGGCTAAAGAGGAAAAGGCTGCTGTTACGAGCGATTTGCAAATACGTTATCTACGTCCTGGTAAAGGTCAGAAGCTAAAGTCAGTTGCTAAACTGATTCATCGAGGTGGACTAATGGCCGTAATGGAGGGGTCTGTCTATGACGATCAGGATCGGTTAATTGCGCATGGTACTGGAACCTTTGTCATAATTGACCGCGGAAGAATCTAGCTTATTCAAATAGAAAGTCCAGAATAAAAGATATAGATATGAAGAAAGATGAACAGATACAAGAGTGAGGAGAATTAGCCATGCTAGAAATTGCAAAAGAGGCAGCACTTACAGCGGGAGCTTATTTAAAGCAACGTTTTTCACAACAATTGTTCCCTGAATTGGAATCGCACAATGATGTCAAGCTAGTAGAAGATAGAGAGAGTGAAAGCCGCATTATTGAAGTAATTCACCGCCACTTTCCCGATCATTCTATTTACTCTGAAGAAATCGGTACGATTAGCCGAGGTGACGAGTATTTATGGGTGATTGATCCAATGGACGGAACCAATAATTTCTTTGTGGGACATCCTTATTTTTCTGTTTCGATTGCGCTAGAGCACCGTGGAGAGCTGTTAGTAGGAGTGGTATACAACCCGATAGCTAACCAATTATTTTGGGCAGAGAAGGGCAAAGGAGCCTATTTAAATGGCACCCCAATGCATGTCAGTAATAAAAATGTACTCGCCCGTGCGACAGGTTCTTACGTACGAGGTAGAGAGGCATTGACAAAAGAGCAAGAAATAGAGACCACTAGAGATTTGTTCCTACACACGAAACGTTTAATGAGAAATTATTCTCCTGCGCTAGATTTTTGTTTGTTGGCAAATGGCTGGCTTGATTACATTGTAATGGAAAAAACCAACATGATGGATGTGGCGGCTGGCGTCTTAATTGCACAAGAGGCAGGGGCGAAAATGACTGGTTGGTGTGCAGAAGCATTTACATATGAAGCTTATCATCCCGAATTACTGGTTAGCATGATTGTAAGTGGGGGAGCGCTGCAAGATGAGCTATGCAATATGATGCGAGATTATTGTTAGCTATTTTTTTCTTGAAAAGATTGCCAAAACCCCTAATTTCTGATTACAATACGGAAGGAATTCTTCCACAAAGTAAGGGGGAGAGCTATGCCAAGATATAAGCGTGTACTGGTCAAATTAAGTGGTGGTGCTGTAGCTGGAGGCAAAGGATTTGGTTTTGATCCAGATAGGCTGACACACATTGCGGATGAAGTAGAGGCACTGTTACGGTTAGGCGTGGAGGTAGCTATCGTCATTGGTGGTGGCAATATTTTTAGAGGGAATATGGCCAATGAATGGGGGATTGGCCGTGTGGAAGCGGATAATATCGGCACCATGGCAACGGTTATTAACAGTCTTATGCTCAGAGGTGTGCTGAACAACAGAACTGATCATGAGGTACGTGTGATGACTGCTAATCCAATTAATTCAGTTGCCGAGCCATATATTCGTCTGCGAGCGATGCATCATTTAGAGAAAGGACATGTCATTATCTTTGCTGGCGGAAATGGTCAGCCTTATGTCACAACAGATTATCCTGCCGTACAGCGCGCTTTAGAAATGGAAGCTGATGCGATCCTTGTTGCCAAGCATGGGGTAGATGGTGTACTCAATGGAGACCCGCGCATTTTGGCAAAAACAAAGCTGTATGAATCGCTTTCCTATGATGATGTGATTCGTCAGGGATTGAAGGTAATGGATCAATCTGCCATCATTTTGGCCCGTGACTATGCTTTGCCTATCCATGTTTTTAATTTTGATAAGAAGCATGTCATGAAGCGGATTTGTGAAGGTGAGAATCTAGGAACACTGGTTTCGGATCAGGTTGGTACTGTACTTTCATCTCATTAAAAAGGAAAGACGGGCTTTTTGCCGAATCTTTCTTTATAAAGGAAAGAAGAACCTCCTGTACATAGCGGGAGGTTTTCCTACACTCACTTATAATGATTCGGTTATTTATTATAAGTAAGAAAACTTTGAATCATCTGCAAAAAATACAGCGCTTACAACCAGAAAAGGTAGAGGGGAGAATAACATGATTTTGAATCAAACAGGAGTACGAATTGAACAGCAGCTCCAATTTTTAAGAGAAATTGATCAAATGAAGCATATCTACCGACAGACCTTACTTTTGAATGGCTCTAGGCGTGAAAATGATGCTGAGCATTCATGGCATGTAGCGATGTTAGCAATGGTTTTGCAAGAGCATGCTAGTGGTACTGAGGTGGATTTGTTACGAGTGATAAAAATGCTGTTACTGCATGATATTGTAGAGATTGATGCGGGAGATACATATGTGTACGATGATCGGGGATATCTTGACAAAGAGGCACGAGAGAGGGCTGCTGCTGATAGAATCTATGCCTTATTACCTGACGATCAGGAGGTAGAGTTTAAGGGCTTGTGGGAAGAATTTGAACAAAGAATTACTCCGGAGGCCCGATTTGCTGTTGCTCTCGATCGGTTTCAACCCTTGTTATTTAATTATTACACAGAAGGAGCCACCTGGAAAACCAATCATATTACAAGGGATCAGGTGATTAAGCGAGTGAAGCAACCGATTCAGGAGGGGTCTGAATCACTTTGGACATATGCTGAAGAGCTGATTAACAGTGCGGTAGAAAAGGGGTATCTACTGGCGTAATAGATCAAGAAAGACCGTAGAGGAATCGCTCTACGGTCTTTTCTTACATCAGATGCTTATTTTGTTTTTGTTTCAGGAGCTTTTGGTTTAGCCTCAGGAGCTTTTGGTTTAGCTTCGGCCGCTTTGTCTTTAGCTTCAGCTGCTTTTTCTTTTGCTTCTAGGGCTTCCATTTCAGCTTCAAATGCTTTCATTTCTTCTTGTTGTGCTTGTACTTCCTTAATGATCTTATGGAAGAAGCCTTTTTCATCAAAGTTTTTGATGGCTTCTTTATCTTTCGCTAGATCAGCAAAATTAACCACGTCGTTTTTACTAGGAACTACGAATGGTGTTGCTTTGCCAAAGTTCCATTGGTAGCTATCGCCAATGAAGCCAAATGTAATTGGAGTTGCATCTTTCGCTGTAGCTTTTGGATCTTTCATAGTAACATCAATTGTTACAGTAGAACGTACTGGCAATTTATCCTTATCGATCCAGTAGTCTAATTTCAGCTTCAGGTTTTGTAGCCCGCCTTCTGTTTTAGCTAGCTCTACTAGCTTTTCAGGGCTGTTTTCTTTTTCAAAATCAGCAATGCCTACTTTTGCAGCAGCGATCATTAAGTCTACTTGATCAGTGGCATTTTTACGATATTCTTCGTCTTTTAGAAGAGTTTTCTTCGCTTCAATAGCTTTATCTGAGAACTTGGTAGCCATTGTGGTCAAATCAATAGCAAAAGAGCGAACCTCTGGATTAACTGTTGCATCTTTGGCAATGTAGTAAGCAAGTTCAATCAGATTTTTCGTATCTAGCTCAATGATCAGGTGGGTTGCTTTTAATTCCTCGCCGTTTGGTAATTTAACCGTTTCTTCGCCTTTGTTTTGTACAGAGGAACCTTTAAAGTCGAAGCCCTTGATATATCTGTTAGCGAATTTCATGGAGAGGTTGTTTACATCTTCGCTGAATTTTTTCACAAGCTCCGGATCTATGTTAGTTGTTTCAGTCAATTGCATATCTTGTGCATATTTCAAATATTTCTTATCGATAGGGGATTTCACATAGATATCTTGTTTATCTACGATCATTTCAATCGATGCTTTGTCTTTACCTTCCCATACTTTGTGGTCGCGTAAAGCTTTATCGTTGTTGAGAGACATGGTTAGTTTAGAACTTGCAGTGTCGCCTTTCACACCTTCAAACGAAATACCTTCTTTTACGCTTTCTAGAATTCCAACTTGTTCATCTGTTAACGCCTTTTCTTTTTTCAAAACTTCATCAAAATTCCCAGTTAGTTTAAAGGAACCAGCAAGGTTGTAGCTTCCTTTTTCCATACTATTTACGGTTGCATCTCGAAGTAGTGTCCCATCGGTTGAGCATCCTGTCATTACTAAAACAGATGATGCCAATACAGCAGCCCCTACAGTTGTTTTTTTCATAAAAAAAGCACCTCTTTTCAAATTGGGTAGTCATGGATGAATATTCTAGGTTGTAAAATAATTTCCTTCAAAAGGTTATACGCATGAGAATGCAGATGGTTTCGAATTTTGTTCAAAAAATTGAATTGACGCCTCTGTTTGCCCTTTTCGTGATAAAATGGATGACGTACCCTTCTGTGCAACAATAGGAAGCAGAAGGACGAGGAGTAAAAGTAAATTCCTCAATATCGCTTCTCTGAAGTTTATCGGGAAAAGCAGCCAGTGACACAGTGAAAAAGACAGAAAAGCCAGCTTTTCTAAATTAACAGAGGAAGAGAGGACTAGTAGAGATGGCTAGTTTGTTTGAACGTTTAAAGAAATTTTGGCAAGAAATGATGGAAGTAGAGGTAGAAGTACATGAGCAGGATGATAATCGGGAAGCTAAACACGTTCCTATAGATGAAGAGCAACCGATAGAATTTGTTAGCCGTCAACCGAGGCAGACTTCTTCTACGAGGGCACGTACCAAAAATATTTACCCAAGGAATCATAACGAGCAGGAATTAAACGAGTTCATGGAAAGAACGCGTCCCCGATTTTTCCGATTTCCTGTCGTGCCGGACAGTGAGTTTGAAAAGCAGAGGAAAACGAAAAGGCGCTTAACTGATATTGCTTCGGATAAGATGCCATCCCAGTATCAGCGTAATCAGGGTCAAAGTGAGCAGGGGCTATGGGATTCCAGAGAAAGCAGGAACAATACAGATTATGCTTTTACACAACAGGAACGAATTGCGTCGGAATCAGAAGGCCGCCAGAGATGGAAAGCGGGTTCTTTAGAACAGCCTGTTACAGATAGATACGCTCAACGAGGACAAAAGGAATCCGATTCACGCTACAGTAGACATTCCTCTCATGCTACTTATCAGGAAGAGCATGTGCCTAGCTCAACCTCAGGCGATAGTTACAATCAATCTGAGCCGTATAGCTTTAAAAAGCCTTTTGCACCTACAGAGCTGTTCTCACCGATCTATGGGAAAATTAAAGAAGGAGATAACACGGTTAAAAAGGAACAAATTCGACAAGCCCGAATTAACGAGGACGGACAGATTGTGATTGTAACGGTGGATGAACCGGTTCGGGAAGCAGAACACGAGGAGTATGAAAAGCCAGAAGTTGATTCTTTAAGAGAACAGGCTGCTGCTTTGGCAGCTCAACGATTGCAAGCAGCAAGGCAAGGTAAAACGTCTGAGCTAAGCGTACAAGAGAAAGTATATCGTTCAGAACTGGAAGCAGCAGATATTAGTAAACCAGAGGCAGTGGAACAAGCTGAATCAGAAGTATCAGAGGTGGTCCAGCCAAAGGCAGTTTTTGAACAAGCAGAACCGGAAATGTCAAAGGCTGTTGAACCAGAGGCGGTGGAACAAGCTGAATCAGAAGTACCAGGGGCGGTCAAGCCAGAGGCAGTTTTTGAGCGAGCAGAACCGGAAAGGTCAGAGGCTGTTGAACCAGAGGCAGTGGAACAAGCAGAACCAGAAGTATCAGAGGCAGTTAAACCAGAAATAACGGCCTATGAGCAGTCGGATACGCCAGCAGTTTCTAGTGGGCTAGTAGATTTTGAGCAACAGGAGCTAAAAAATGTTGTTTCCGTTCAACATGAAATGAGTGGGGCAGTTCATGCAAGGGATGTAATGCTCAAACAGGAGCATGTACACAACCTTTCCATCTCGGATGAGAAGAATACGGTAGAGGAAAAGCAACCAGTTTTACCTATTCCCTTTTCCTATGTAGCAGCAAAAGAGGATAGTATCACTGATGAGGTTCATATAGACCGAGTAGAACAGGTACAAACAGTGGAGGAGCCGAAGACAACAGCGATATCTACTGTTCAACCAGAAGCGCCTGTTTTTCCAGCAGTACAACCAACAGAGTCTGAGCTAGTAGGAGAAGCATCCCTAAAGATATCGCCTAATGCTTCTCAAAATCATTCGGAAAAGCTGACATCTAGAGAAGATTTGCCCGAAGAACGACCCATGTATGAATTTCCATCGACCTCGCTATTAACGCCTACTCAGGCTTTAACCGAGGATGATTACGAACATACATTGGATCAAAAGAATCTACTAGAGGAAACGCTAAGTAACTTTAACGTAAATGCAAATATAGTGAATATAGTTAAAGGTCCGTCAGTAACACGCTTTGAGTTACAACCGGCACCTGGGGTTAAAGTCAATAAAATTACTGGTCTTTCGGATGATATTAAATTAAATTTGGCTGCTAAGGATATTCGGATAGAAGCTCCTATTCCTGGACGAAATGCGGTCGGCATAGAGGTTCCAAATAACAAAAGCGAGCCGATCTTTATCCGCCGTATACTGGAATCAGACAAATTCAAGAACCATCCTTCGCCTCTTGCTATAGCGCTTGGAATGGATATTGGTGGGGAGCCGATCGTGGCTGATATTAAAAAAATGCCACACGGTTTGGTGGCAGGGTCTACTGGATCAGGGAAAAGTGTTTGTATCAATTCGATTATTATTAGTTTGCTATTTAAGTCCACACCAGAACAAGTACGATTGTTGCTGATTGACCCGAAAATGGTGGAATTGGCACCCTATAATAATCTACCGCATTTGGTTACTCCTGTTGTTACAGATGCTAAACAAGCAACTGCGTCTCTTAAATGGGCTGTAGAAGAGATGGAAAAACGGTATGCCCTGTTTGTTGAGGCTGGTGTTCGGGATATTGAACGCTACAACCAAACGACAGATGATCAATTACCGTATATTGTCATTATAATAGATGAGCTAGCCGATTTGATGATGGTCTCTCCGCAGGATGTTGAGGACTGTATCATCCGTATTGCTCAAAAGGCGCGAGCTTGCGGTATTCATTTATTGCTTGCTACGCAGCGACCATCTGTAGATATCATCACTGGGAATATCAAGGCTAACGTTCCTACACGTCTTGCGTTTGCTGTGTTCTCGCAAATTGATTCCCGGACGATTTTGGATCAAAGTGGAGCAGAAAGATTACTTGGAAGAGGGGACATGCTCTTTTTAGAAAGCGGAGCGCCTCCGATTCGTTTACAAGGAAATTATGTCAATGATGACGAAATTGATGCAGTGACATCTGTAATCAAGAAACAACGCAAGCCGGAATATATTTTTACTAGGGAAGAATTAGAGGCTCAGGTCTCATCCATTGAGATGGGAGATGACCCATTATTCCATGAAGCACTTGTATTTGTAGCCGAACAAGGGCAGGCATCGGCATCAAGCTTACAGCGCAGATTCCGTATCGGATACAATCGTGCCGCCCGCTTAATTGAAATGATGGAGGCTAGCGGTTACGTTGCAGGACAAAATGGAGGGAAGCCCCGTACAGTGCTAATTACGGCAGAGGATGCCCAAGCGTTAGGGGAAGGAAGTAATTTATTTTAGTGGTTCATAAAAAAGCGGCCAACTATTAGGAGGTTGTAAAATGGAAGTGAATCATGATCAAAAGTCGTACCAGCTTGTTACCGATGAGCTGGCGCTATTTAATGAAGAGTACTATCTTTCTGTATGGCGTATCTCGATTCCTACAACTCAAGACGTGACAACCTCTGAACGATTTAACACACTGTTTGCTTTTGAAAATCCTGATATCGAGCTCTCTGTAGATGTATCGGAGGAAGCGAAGGGAATCTGGTACTATCAACTGCTGGTCCCAGCCATGCTGACAACTCCCGATGCCGCTATGAGACGCATGGAAAAAGGAACAAAAGCTCTATCTGAATATCTAACGCAGCACAACATGCTAACTGAGTATGAGGTTTTACAAAGACAGGAAATATTTCATTACCTCAAACGCTACAATCCAGGTGTAATCATGGAGGTACAGTAAACAAGAGAATGCTTCAAAGGTATCCAACAGTGATCTGCTTCCAAGGAAGGGATCACTGTTTTTTTGGAAGGGAAAATTAGTTACAGCGGCCAATAAATCAGGTATACTTATTAAAAATAGAACATGGTTTCACTAGATGGAACGACCGTGAGAAGGAAGGGAATAGTCATGGAAGAACCCAAGGCAACCGTTCGTAGCGTAGAAAGGGCTTTAGATGTCCTTCTTTGTTTTACGGATGCAACGGAATTAGGATTAAGTGAAATCGCTGCTCGGATTGGTTTGCATAAAAGTACTGTACATCGGTTGTTGGCCGCACTTGAAAGCAAGGGATTTTTACAACGCAATGTTCAAACGGAAAAGTACCGTTTGGGATTTCGTGTGTGGGAGTTATCAGCTAATTTGACCCGGGAGGATGATCCGGCAGTCATTTTATTGCCAGAGATGGAAAAATTGCGCGACCTATTAGGAGAAACGGTGAGCCTGTATGTCATAGACGGGCTTGAGCGCATTCGCATTCAGGCAGTGCAAAGCAATCAACCGATTAGAAGAGTAGCTCCCGTGGGGGCTAAAATGTCGTTGGCGGTAGGAGCTTCCAGTAAGGTACTGGTGGCTTTTGCGGATCAAATGCTACTGCAAGAACTATTGACGTCTCCAAATTGGCCTGATTCGGTAGAGAAGCCTCAATATCAAGAACAGCTAAAACTGATTAAGCAAGTCGGATTTGCCACCAGTAGTGAAGAACGAGAGGTAGGAGCGGCAGCGGTGTCTGCCCCCATTTATGACAAACAGGGAAAGGTATTTGCTGCTTTATCTGTTTCTGGCCCATCAAGCCGATTAACGGAAGAGAAGATGAAGGAAATTGCGGCTCCCATCATGCATGCAGCCTTTCGGATGGGGAAAATGCTTATGTAGGCATCAAAAAGACTCGAGTTTAGTAGCTCGAGTCTTTCTTATTAGTTGAAGACAGAAAAAGTACAGGATTATCGCTTTTTAGGAGCATCACGCAGCGATTTGTTTATTTGTTTCCAGCGATTCTTTTCCGCCGCTTGAGCCTGTCTGTTTTCTTTACGTGCTAGAAAGGCTAGCTCACGCTGTAGCTTTACATAGTTTTGATAGCGCTTGTCTGTGAGCGTTCCTTCCTCCAATGCAGCTTTAATAGCGCATCCCGGTTCAGTTGTATGCCTGCAATCGTAGAAGCGGCAGCGTTCTGCCAATTCCTCTATATCTTTAAAGGTATCTGCTAAGCCTTCATTGGAATCCCAAAGCTGGAGCTCGCGCATTCCTGGAGTATCAATCATGAGGCCCCCAGATGGCAACAAGAATAACTCGCGATGGGTGGTCGTATGCTTTCCTCGGTCATCACCGCTGCGGACTTCCTGTACAATCTGAAGCTGTTCCTTGCTTAATGCATTGACTAGCGAGGATTTTCCAACCCCAGATGATCCAAGTAAGGCAACGGTCTGCCCAGTTTGAACATAGGGGAGAAGCTGCTCCAATCCCTGATGAGCGAAAGTGCTAATCGCATAAATCGGTACTCCCAATGCTATCGATTCCACTTCAGCGATCTTGCTTTCAATATCCTCACATAAATCAGCTTTGCTAAGTACAATCACAGGATTAGCGCCAGATTCCCATGTGACCAGCAGATAACGCTCAATACGACGAAGGTTAAAATCTAAATTAAGAGCATTAACTAAAAACACAGTATTTACGTTGGCTGCAACGATCTGTTCTTCGAGAGCATTGCCAGCCGCTTTACGTGAAAACTTACTTTGCCGTGGTAAAATAGCATGAATCGTAGCTTTTTGCTCTTCCCAGCGAGGCTGCATGACGACCCAATCGCCTATTGCTGGATAATCTTCTCGATCAAAAGCCTGATATCGCATTTTTCCACTAATTTCAGCCAGTAGCTCGCCGCCTTCAGTCATGACGCGATAGATACGTTTATGCTCTAAGGTAACTCGGCCTACAATATATGTAGGATCAGAATATGCTGCAAAATGTTGTTCAAAGTTTTGATTCCAGCCTAATGTTTTGAGATCCAAAGTAGGACTCCTCCTCTAATCATGTATAAAGCTTTAGACATGACCACAGAAGAATCCGGTTTTAGGAAATATGCCCATGTTAACAGGATTCTCTGCGATCCTCACCAACAATTTGATTTTTGACAATGCTATTTCTCATAGTACACATCTCCTTTCTGGTAAAAGCAGTTTGTTTCCAACAACAGTTTACTACATTTTTCTTATAAAGGAAAAAGGAAGTTATGCCTTTTTTCAGAAAGTTATTTGAGCTTTTTTACTCCGTGGCATGAAGCAGTCAGAAATTGATGTTACAAAACTTTTGTTTCATGAAACCTTTGTATAAAAAAATCCCCCGCTAATCAGCAGGGGATGTAACAACTCTCAAGTATTATTTGCTTTCGTCAAATAATTGGCGAAGAACTGTTTGAAGGATACCACCATTTCGATAGTAGTCGATATCAACTGTGCTATCTAGACGAGCGATAGTTTCGAATTCAAATGTAGAGCCATCTTCGCGAGTACCTACAACCTTCAAGATCTGGCTTGGTTGAACTTGATCACTCAGGCCAAGAATATCGAAGGTTTCGCGTCCTGTTAATCCTAATGTATGCCAGTTAGTACCTTCCAGGAATTGAAGCGGAAGTACGCCCATGCCTACCAGGTTAGAGCGGTGAATACGCTCAAAGCTCTCAGCAATAACGGCTTTGACACCTAATAGGAATGTACCTTTTGCTGCCCAGTCACGGGAGCTGCCAGTACCGTATTCCTTTCCAGCAATAACGACTAGGTTTTTGGTGTCAGCTTGATACTTCATAGATGCATCATAGATTGACATCACTTCATCGGTAGGAAGATACTTCGTTACTCCACCTTCAGTACCTGGAGCCACTTGGTTACGAATACGGATATTGGCAAACGTACCACGCATCATAACGTCATGAGACCCACGACGAGCGCCATAGGAGTTGAAGTCTTTTCGTTCTACACCGTTTGCTTGCAGATAAACACCAGCAGGGCTAGTAGGTGTGATGTTACCAGCTGGAGAGATGTGGTCGGTTGTTACGGAATCACCAAGGAGTGCTAGGACGTTAGCGCCTTTGATTTCTCCAATATGACCAGCTTCTTTTTCCAGATTTTTAAAGAATGGTGGCTCTTGAATGTAGGTAGACTTGCTATCCCACTCATACAGATCTCCAGTTGGAGCATCAATTTTGTTCCAGCGTTCATTTGCTGTAAATACATGCTCATATTCAGCACGGAACAGGTCTGGATTCGTCGCTTTTTTCATCGCTTCATCCAGTTCAGATGGAGTTGGCCAGATATCCTTTAGATATACAGGCTTACCATCGTTACCAATACCGATAGGCTCTGTAGTTAAATCGATATTTACTGTACCGGCTAATGCATAGGCGATAACCAATGGAGGTGATGCTAAGTAGTTCGCTTTTACCTGCGCATGGATACGGCCCTCGAAGTTACGGTTACCAGATAGTACAGCCGCTACTGTCAGATCATTGTCAGCAATAGCCTGACTGGTCTCTGTAGGCAATGGACCGGAGTTACCAATGCAAGTAGTACAACCAAAGCCGACAATATTAAAGCCAATTTTATTTAAAGAATCGATTAGTCCTGCATCTTCTAAGTATTGAGCTGCTACGCGAGAACCTGGTGCCAAGGAGCTCTTAACGAAAGCAGGTTTGGTTAATCCGCGTTCTACCGCTTTTTTCGCTACGATTCCTGCGGCCAGCATTACGCTAGGATTAGACGTATTTGTACAGGAAGTAATCGCAGCGATCACCACGGAACCTGTTTTCAGCTCAGCTTTTTCCCCATTCGCATAGGTAACGTTAGCAGAGGTGTTGATTTTCTCTTCACTTAGTCCAAACCCGCCTTTTTCAATTGGAGTGCGGATGCTGGAGTTAAAGGATTCTTTCATACTCGTAAGTTCAATGCGATCTTGTGGACGTTTTGGTCCTGCAAGGCTTGGTACTACTGTAGATAAGTCAAGGGAGAGCGTTTCAGAATATACAGGCTCTTCTGTGTCATCTGTGCGGAACAAGCCCTGAGCTTTGGTATAGGTTTCAACTAGATTGATTAGCTCTTCACTGCGACCTGTTTGACGCATATAGTCTAGTGTCAGGTGATCCACCGGGAAGAAGCCCATTGTTGCACCGTACTCTGGAGCCATATTGGCAACGGTTGCACGGTCAGCAAGAGAAATATTAGATAGACCAGAACCGTAGAATTCAACGAACTTGCCTACAACGCCTTTTTTACGAAGCATTTGCGTGATGGTAAGAGCTAGATCTGTTGCGGTAGATCCTTCTTTTAAAGTACCAGTCAATTTAAAGCCAACGACCTCAGGAGTAACGAAGTAAAGCGGTTGTCCAAGCATACCAGCTTCTGCCTCGATACCACCGACACCCCAGCCAAGCACGCCTAATCCATTGATCATGGTAGTATGGGAATCCGTTCCTACCAAGGAATCTGGATAAGCAAATGTTTCACCATTCACTTCACGATTAGCCACTACAGATGCTAAGTACTCAAGATTAACCTGATGAACGATACCTGTAGCTGGTGGCACGACACGGAAATTATCAAATGCCGTTTGGGCCCAACGTAGGAAGCGATATCGCTCCTCATTGCGTTCAAATTCTAAATCCATGTTCGTTGCCAAAGAATTAGCTGAACCGAATGAGTCAACCATAACGGAGTGGTCAATTACCAAATCCACTGGGACAAGTGGGTTGATACGACGCGGATCTCCGCCGTTATTCTTCATTGCCACTCGCATAGCAGCCAAGTCTACAACCGCAGGTACACCGGTAAAGTCTTGAAGAACGATACGAGCAGGCATTAATGGAACCTCTTGATTACTGTCACGGCCCTTCGTCCAGTTTGCGAGAGATGTAACATGCTCCTTAGTTATTGCACGATTATCAAATTGGCGAACAGCTGCTTCCAACAAGATTTTAATGGAGAAAGGTAATTTAGATACCTCACCGATTCCTTGCTCTTCCAAACCTTGCAAACGATAGTACTTATAGGTTTTGTCACCTACTTGCATGGACGATTTTACTTTGTAATCATCTTGAAAAGCCAAAAGAATAACCCCCTTCGAGCAAATAAATTCAACTGTTACATAATTCCTTACCCGTTCGTTTCACTAGATGAAACCACGTTTCGTTTCCGTTGCAAATTTATTATACTCGAAAGCTTGTTACTCTTCCACCCTATTTTCACAAAATAGTAACAAAATTACCTAATTACCGATAAATTTGGCGAATAAGCTACGTGCAGTGGCGATATCGTCGGTATTTTGAACGAGCACACGTCCGTCTGGAAAGATTACTAAAGTGTAGGGATCGATGTAAAACCGCAATAAGAAACGATTCTGTTCCACAGTTCCAAGTGGAGCGAGTCGTTTTGCTAGTTGAGACAAATCAAGCGTAATTGCTTCACGAGGGCTTAGTTGTACCGTATCTCGACCACATAAGGCTGTAGCTAGTTCATCATCAGGGCTAGTCTCCAGAAACTCAAATTGTCGTTGTCCACAAGTAGGGCAGTCCGGACGCTTCGCTTTGAGAACTTTAATTTGCTGGTGGGTATTATTCCATAAATCGAAATGCTCCAGATGAGGATTGTAGGCATTTGTTGCCTGTAAAAGGATTTTAAAAGCTTCTGTCGCCTGATAAGAGGCAACCACATGTATGATTGGGCCAATTACGCCGGCTGTATCACATGTGGCGGTTGTGCCTGGCTTCGGTGCTTCGGGAAATAGACAACGTAGGCAGGGGGTTTCACCAGGACGAATAGCAGTATATGTTCCAGTTGCGCTAACAGCTCCGCCATAAATCCACGGGATATTATGTTTAACCGCTACATCATTAATAAGATATCGCACCTGAAAGTTATCGGTAGCGTCTAAAATAAGATCAACATCTGATAAATATTTTTCGGCATGAAAAGCAGTAACATCCGCTACGATAGGCTCCAATGCTACATCTGAATTTATTTTAGATAATTTCTCATAGGCGGCTATCGCTTTTGGCAAATGCTGTCTCGCATCTTCCTCGTCATATAGCATTTGACGTTGTAAATTGCTTGGTTCTACAAAATCTCGATCTATAAACCGTACAAACCCGACGCCAGCACGAACGAGATGGTTGGAGAGCACTGTTCCCAGCGCTCCCATCCCAACAATGGCAACACGACTGTTGCGCAAACGTTCTTGTCCAGCCACTCCGATCGGGGCGAATAAAATTTGTCTCGAATATCTGTTCTCATTCATGACTTCTATGCTCACTCCATCCTAACAATCAGAAATACACTACTTTTTCTCACTATCCAAGTCAGCGGTTGGATTCCAAGGCCCTAGCTGATGCCCTTTCCACTCGTTTCCATCCTCCCATATTTCCTTTTTCCATATCGGGACGATTTGTTTTAAACGCTCAATCGCATAGCGACCAGCTTCAAAGGAATCATTACGGTGTGGGGAGGAGACGGCAATGACTACTGCGATTTCTTCAATTTGAAGATCGCCAATTCGATGGTGGATGGCTACACGTATATTTTCCCAGCGCTCATGAATTTCTGCCTCGACCTGTTTAAGCTTTTCGATGGCCATGGGAATATAGGCTTCATATGAGAGGTAGACAGTACGCTGACCTTGCGTCATTTCACGTACTGTGCCGATAAAGGTTAAAATAGCTCCGCAGTTACGGTGAGAAACTAGTTTGATTAACGGTTCTACCGAGAGAGGGGCTTCTGTTATCGCAAAACGTGGCTCTTCGCCTCCGCTGACAGGAGGGAGAATAGCTACTTCGTCGTTTTCCTTTATAATAGTATGGTGATCTGCGTACTCTTGATTGACTGATACAAAGCAACTGGATAGCAGTTCCTTCAAAGCCGGATATTCATGTGGCAGCTTATCGAGTAAATCTTGTACGGTACTAGAATCAGGTAATTCGATCTGTATGCTATTTTGTCCGGCGCGTTCTGCTAAACCGGCGAATAATAATAGGGTAACCTGCATGTTATTGGCCTCTTTTCTTTCGTTCTGCTTACTATTTTCCGTTTCTCTCTTGAACATACCATATCACTATGGCGAAATGAAGGGCGGAAGCTAAGTCATGAAACAATCGATCCCTTCTTTTAACGGAAAAAGACAAAGAAGGCGAACCGTGGAAGAGAGTAGTAGGAAGATTTACTTATTTGATTAGTCAAATCGAATACATTAGCATAGAATCAAAACAGAGATAGTACGTTTGTAAAAAAGGAGAAATCATTTATGTCTACACACGATCAGCTTACACATTTTAACGAACAAAACAGGGCGCGCATGGTAGATATCTCAGATAAAGATGTTACGAAACGTGAGGCGGTTGCTAGAAGCCGTGTTGTGATGAAGCCGGAGACCTTGCTACGCGTAAAAGAAGGGAAAATCAGCAAAGGGGATGTACTGGCTGTAGCACAAGTAGCGGGCATTATGGCAGCAAAAAAAACCTCAGATATGATACCAATGTGCCATCCTTTAGCCCTAACCGGCGTAGATGTTACATATGAATTTGAAGGGGAGGATACGATCGGGGTATGGGTTAAAGTGAAAACAACAGGGAAAACAGGAGTAGAAATGGAAGCACTGACGGCTGCGAGTGCTGTAACACTCACGATCTACGATATGTGTAAGGCAATGGATAAGGAAATGGTTATTGGTCCTACCTATCTGGTTAAAAAAACGGGTGGCAAGAGTGGAGACTATGAGCGGGTAGAGGGATAGATGCGCATCATGCAGAGAGAGTAGCCAGCGTTTCATTATGGATTCATCTATAAAAGGAGCCACCTTTTCTAGTAGTAGAGAAGGTGGCTGATTTATGATTAGTCTGTATCCTTTAGCAGTTGCCCCGTTTTTGCATCAATGGTATGGCGGTCGATATTTACTGGTAAAGAAGTATACACCAAACTAGGCGCTTCATTGTGAGTAGGCAAGATATAAGCTAGCTGAAACGGATAGGTCTTAATATAGGCCTGTGTGGCTTCTTTAATTGAAAGTATGTTTGTTTGTTTAGGTAACAATTCCGGATCAAAAGAGCTACCCTGATAATTCGTGATTGTACCTGTATTCATATCAATTGTGACATGATAAGGATGACTTATCACAGGAGCTCCTTCATAAACGGGATAAAAAGTAAAAGTAATGGAAGAATTATTAGTCATTTCCTTGCTGATGTCTAAATTAAGCTCTTTTATTTGTACGGGAACGATATGCTCGAGTAGAGTGATCGCCTTTTGCTGAGCTTCTGCTTTATTTATTTGAGTAGAAGTATGATTTGTTTCAGGTTTATAAAAATATTCTAGAAGCTGACCACTGGACCAATCTACCTCCATACTCCCACGTTTTCCTGTTTCGTCTACCCAAATATATTTTTGAGATTTTTTATAGGATGAACTACTCTGCATGCTAATTTTTTGCGTGTTCACAGTGAACAAATCAGCTAAGATTGACTGTGCTTCTTCTTCGGACTTAGCAGATAATTGCTCTGTTGAAGTAAGGAGAATAGTCCTTTCACTTGATTTATCAAGCTGTCTATATGACGAATCTAGCCATTCACCGTTCTTTGCATCAATATATCCATAGATAGCAGGTTGGTATCCTAATACATACTGGTTTGCTTCTGTTTTCAAATAAACAAGGCGCATCTCTTTTTCAAGAAATTCTTCTACTTCTGTTTTTGGCAATACATCTTTAGGGAGAGGGAAATGATGTGGATCAATTCCTTCCATAATATTACCTTGAATAGTAGAATATACGTTTTTTGTTTGGACACTTATTGATAGATTTATATTTTGATCGAGAATAGGAGTATTGTGAACCATTCGATAATATACTACTTGACCTGTTACTTTTCCTTTTGTACCAACAAAGCTTTGAAAGTTATTGATAGAATCTCCAAGCCTTGGCTTTAGATAATCGAACGCTATTTGTTCAAACTCAGTCATTTGGTGCTGTTCTACAAAAGGGACCTCTTTTTTATCCACAACCGACTCTGATATCTTTTCTTTAACTTGATCAGAATCAAGAATTGGCACTGGCTTGTGATCTCGATCTGATACTAAGGGTAGTGCTGGTACTCGATCTGGAACTTGGATCGGAGTGGGTGTAGGAACCGGAACAGTTGGACGAATCGTTGGCCCTTTTTTCTCTATAGGAGGTTTGGGAATAGAAGGTAGGGGTTCGTTATGTAACGGTTCTGTGACAATAGGCTCTGTTTGTGACCATTCCAATGGCTGATAACGCAGAGGAGAGCCAAGCCACATCACTAGCATGACGGCAGCGCCGATACAGGATATTTTCACAGTTCGAAGATACCAGATGTGGGTACGTTTCTTTTTTGCAAGCCTTTTGATAATTGCTACTTCACACTCTTCTACAAATTGAGATCGCGGTTGTAAATCTTCTCTTTGCTTTAAAGCGTGTAAAATCTCTTTTTCACTTGGCAAGTTCATCGTATAATCCTCCCATCGTGGGAATAAGACATTTCTTTTGCATAATCTTCAGGGCACGATGGTAGTCGACTTTTACTTTTGCCTCACTACACCCTAAAATTTCCGCAGTTTCTTTAATCGAAAGCTCGCGTAAACCGCGGAGGATAATGACCATTCTATGCTTCGGCTTCAGTGACTGAAAGATTTGCTGTAGGTTCTGCTGTAATTCCTTCTGCTGTAATTCTTTTTCAGGTAATCCAAATGTGGCCGGTATTTTTTTTATCCAATAGTCTGAAAAGACATATTTAAGCTTTTTTTTACGATAATGATCGATTGCTGTATAACGAGCAATAGAAAGTATGTATAGCTTTAGCGGAGAACGTCCATCATAGCTGGACAAAGAGCGGAACAGACGAATAAAGACCTCCTGTGTCAAATCCTCTGCTTCGTTTTGATCGCCTGTAAAAAAGACTAGAAATTGATAGATGTCCTGATAATGAGTACGGTATATATGCTGGATATGTTCCTTTTCGTCTTCCGTCAAGGCATAATTCCCCTCCTGGATAAAAGCCATCCTCAACAAAAAGGATGGCTTTGGAGTGATTGGTTATTTATAGATTATTCTTCTTCTCGTTCTCCAGTAATTCCATTGATACGTACGTCTCTGTCTACTGTATAGGCAAGATATGCGTCTCCTTCATTGCCAGTGGTTTTTTCAGTAATATAGACAAGCGTAAGTGGAGTTTCTTTAAGTAGAGCTTTTGTAGCTGTTTCAGGGTCAATAATAGAATCCTTGTCTGGTAGCTTGTCAGAAGTTGTACCTAGGCCGCGAATGGCTGTTACTTTGCCAGTAGCACGGTTCACTGTTACTGAATAAGTACGGTCGGAAACTAAAATTCCTTCATGAGCTTGATGGATTTTGTAATGGATTACAATGCCTGGTCCTTTGTTTGTTTTCCAAGATTTATTGATTAATTCTTTTACATCGTCACCTAAATACTTTTGAAGAGTTTTTACAGCGAGTTCTTGACCTTTCTCCGGAGAGATTGCAGCTTTTTCATCATCTTTGTTTTCATCATCGATTACTACTGACAGTACTTGGTCGTCTTTTGTCTTAACCATAGCTACAGCCTCGTCTTTTTTGTACCATGTATACACTAAAGTGTCCTTATCTGGTTCTTCAGCTAAGGTCAATCCTTTTACATCAAAGCCTAATACTGACTGTAGAATTTCAGCAGCCTCATCAGGTGTATGAGCTACTAATTTTTTACCACTTGCATTTGCTGGATAGGCATCAGAGTAGAAAGTATCTTGGAAGGTGCCGATTTTTTCTCCCGTTTCAGCATTCACGTAGGGAGTACTGTTAAAGAGATAGACTACTCTTCCATCATCTGCTGAAATATAAGAGAAAATCATTTTAGACAGTGTTTCTTCTACTTGTTTTTTACTGATTAGTTTTTCCGGCTTTGGTAGTTCTTCATCAGAACTGGTTGCATTTCTCTTTTCCATACCAATAATATCTCCATTTGGATTTATTTGAAGATAATATTGATCATCCTTAAGTTCAATGTCATCGATTACACGATTAAATGAGATGTTAATCCAAGCGTGTCTATCAGTAGTGCCATCTCCTCCTCCAGTTCCAATTTTTTCTTTGACTTTATATTGATCAGCGCGATCACCTAGAAGTTTTTTCAGAAAAGCTTCTCCTTTTTCCTTGGCCATTTCTTTGTTAGCTGGTTCATCGGAATAAATATCTTTTTTTCTAATATCAAATTCTTGAATAACCCCTGACTTAGAATCTATTATGATATCAGCAGATGGGAACTTCATACCTTTTTCTTTAGAAAGAACAACTCTTGTTTTTCCTTCAGAATAAGGTAAAACCTCAATTCGAGTTAACTCTTTTAATTCAGGAAGAATTTCAGTCAATTGTTTGATGGATTTTTTTACTACCTGATCTAACTCCTGTATAGTTTGAATTTTTTCAGGTTCTTCTGAAATTGTTTTGGCACTAGCCCATACCGGAGTTGATGAAAGCATAAGAGCTGCCATAAGACTCAAGACTGTTTTATTCGTTGATTTTTTCATAATTATCTTCCTTTTCTTTTCATTTTTCTTGCTCACATACAAAGTCGAGAATAAAAAAAGAAAAGTTACAATTATTTTTAAAAAGGAAATTTTATAAAAACGAACTTCTTCAAGGGAGTGACAATAGAGGGGGCACTCGGTGGTAAGAAGCGGTCCCCAGCTTGCTTTCAAGCTGAAGTTACGCAGGGAGGAGCATTTATCTGAGTAAAACGTTGAAAGGGCATGCTGTTTACGCGTGATTGTCGACATTCTAATGAAAAAAAGATAAACTTTTCTATAATTCACACAAAAAAGCACATCAAATTATTGGAAAGAGAAATTTTTTGTAAGGAGTTACGTATTATCAGTTAGACCAATGACAGAAGCTGCTTTTAGGCATAAGTAGCTTTGGAAAATTCTTGATACAAGGTAATCATCATGACATAATGTTTCGTATAGCGAAATAAAAACAGTAGGAGGAGGTTGCCGTGATTCTATGAATGAGCTCACTGATCGATTGATGGACATGTGGAATTTATACATCGGGATTTTTACACAAGAGCTGGTGGAGAGCGGCATTACTAAACCTCAGATTATGGTGATTCATCAAGTAAAAGAAAATCCGAAGACAATTGGAGAAATAAGTAAAAGTCTAGAATTATCCTATAGCACCGTTTCTGGCATCATTGATCGTTTGGAAAAAGCGAACTTAGTAATTCGCAAGCGAGATCATAACGACAGACGCATAGTCTGGGTTTTTCTTGCTCAAGATTTTTCTCAGCTTCAAAAACGATTTCCACTAATGAAAGATCAGTACTTACCCGAATTATTTGAGGGGATGAAGGAACATGAACGAAAACAAATTACTCAATCTTTAGAATTGCTCAATCATTATCTCGAGAAAAAATATCATTCCTTATTAAAGGAGAGAGGGAACAGAGATGAACATTTCAAGGTTTGCGATTAATCGACCCGTAACCATCGTGATGCTGGCATTAGCCGTCCTCATTTTTGGATTCGTGTCGCTACCCAAATTGGCGGTAGAACTCTATCCTAACCTGAACCTGCCGGTTGCTGTTGTTGTAACCTCGGTTGAGGGCGGGACACCTGCATCAGTGGAAAAATTAGTAACAAAGCCTGTAGAGGAAGCATTAGGGACTGTTCCTAATGTAAGTAAGTTATCGTCGTTTTCCATGAGTGGAGCCTCACAGGTTATCGTCCAGTTTAATTGGGGCACCAACATGGACCAAGCCACGCTAAACATGCGTGACAAGGTAGACCAGGTGCGGGGAGCATTGCCAGACACGGCTAAAGCGCCGCGCGTTCTTAAGCTAGACCCAAATAGTGAGCCAATCATGACGTTTGCACTAACAGGTAATAATGATATTACGAAGCTAAAGGAATTAGCTGATAATGTTATTAAATCTCGAATTGAACGTATTGATGGAGTCGCTTCTGTCGGAGTTAATGGTGGGAAGGAACGTATCATTGAAGTAACGCTTGATTCTGACAAAATCACTGCTTACGGTATTACTTTAGAACAAGTACAGCAGGCTTTAATGGGGACTAACCTTTCTGGAGCAGCTGGTATGGTACGTGAAGGAGATAAAAAGCTAAGCATTCGCGTCCAAGGAGAATATACAACGATTAAGGATATTGGTGAAACACCTATAGTGGTTGGTGCTTCAACTATTCCGCTAAAAAATATTGCTTTTGTCGAGGATACGTATAAGGAACAAACCCAGTTCAGTTATTATAATGGGAAACCGACTGTAGGAATTTCTGTTACAAAAGCTTCAGGTGGAAATACCATTAAAGTTGCAGATGCAGCCAAAGTAGAGATTGAGAGGCTAAAGGAGAATCTGCCACCAGGTACTGAGATTTCCATGATCACGGATTCTTCACAGTTTATTAAAGATTCAATCTACACAGTGGCTGAGCATGCCTTGATAGGGGCGGCATTCTCGACCATTATTCTACTCTTGTTTTTAAATAGCGTTCGCTCTGTTTTAATTATTGCAGTTGTAATTCCGATTTCTGTAATTGCTACCTTCTGCTTAATGTATTTTACGGGTCAGACAATCAACCTGATCTCGCTTGGTGGTTTAACACTTGGACTAGGCTCGTTGGTTGACTTCGCTGTCGTTATCCTAGAAAATATTTTCAGACATCGACAGGAAGGCAAATCAATGGTGCAAGCTGCTCGCTTTGGTTCCCAAGAGGTGGGAACAGCGGTCATGGCTTCTGCTCTTGCCCAAATTTGTGTATTCTTGCCGATCATGTTCGTTGAAGGATTAGCTTCTCAATTATTCGGACCATTGGCACTAACGGTTGTGTACTCACATATAGCGGCACTTTTAGCATCTATTGCTCTTGTGCCTATGATGTCTGCACGAATTTTGAAACGCATCCCGGATGAGGAAATCTACCATTCTGGAACGTATCGGGGCTTCAATCCGATCACATGGTTTAACATTGGCTTTACGAAACTTTCTCATTACTATGGAAGATTCCTAAAATGGGCAATCAATTGGCGTAAGACCGTTTACCTTGCTGTAGCCCTTATGTTTGTGGGTGCTATCATTTTGACACCGTTTATTGGAGCGGAATTTATTCCTTCCATGGACCAAGGAAAAATTACTGTAGCTGCGAAACTAGCTAATAACACGCGCATTCAGGAAACGGAAAAAGTTATTAACGAACTTGAAGGAATAGTGAAAAAGGTACCTGAGCTAAAAGAATTGTATGTATCCATTGGGAGTGCGGGTGTATCTGTGCTAGCGAATAGTGCTACGAACCGCGGAGAGCTACAGCTTACCCTAGTAGATGCAAAAGAGCGTACACGTACCACAGATCAAATCATTGATGACTTACGAAATCAGGTTAAAAATATACCTGGTGCAGAAATTACGGTTAAACATTTGGATGGCATGGGTGGCATGGGCGGTACGCCACTGGAAATCAGCTTACGTGGTGATGATTTAGAGGTATTAGATGATATCAGTAATATTATTATGGGTGTGGTCGGCAAGGTTTCTGGAACGGCAAACTTAACCACCTCTTTAGAAGAAAAAGACCGAGAGTTCCAGGTAGTAGTCGATCGTGAAAAGGCAAGTCAATATGGCCTAAGTACACAACAGGTTCTGTCATATGTACGGACGGCTTTTGAAGGGCAAACCTTAACTCGTTATCAGACAGGTGACGATGAGGTTGACGTAAAAGTTCGTTTGCCAAAAACGATTCAGGATGAACCAAAGCATTTAGAGCGTTTGACGGTTACTACTCCTAGCGGGGCGCAAGTATCGATAGGTGCTATTGCTAAAGTGGAAAAAGTGGAAGTAGCACAAATGATTAAACGTGCGGATCAGACTCGTGAGGTTACCATTACCGCTGATACTAGTGGTCGTGACCTGAACTCGATTATGGGTGAGGTTCAAGAAAAACTGGCACAATTGAATCTTCCAGATGGATACCATATTGAATACGGCGGTCAGTCTAAAGATATGGAAGAATCCTTTGGCAGTCTAGGTCTGGCGATTCTCTTGTCTATTGTTCTTGTCTACATGGTTATGGCGAGCCAATTTGAGTCCCTATTTAGTCCGTTTATCATCATGTTCTCTGTACCGCCTACCTTTATTGGGGTTGTGGTTGGATTGTTTGTGACAGGTCAACCATTGTCAGTACCAGCCCTGATTGGTTATATCTTGTTAGTAGGTATTGTTGTAAATAATGCGATCGTTCTTATGGATTACATTATTACAGCTCGCAAGGACGGTTTAGATCGAGATGCTGCAATCTTAAAAGCTGGTCCAATTCGTCTGCGTCCGATCATGATGACTACGTTAGCAACTGTTCTAGCCATTACTCCACTAGCATTTGCAGGTGGTTCCGGTAACGAATCCCAAGCTCCAATGGCAGTGGTGGTTATTTTCGGTCTAACATTCTCCACGCTAATCACTCTTGTACTTGTCCCTGTTGTATATGTCACATTTGATAACTGGGGCCGTAAGTTCAAGAATCGTTTTAATCGGAAAAAGAAGAATACGCCAACTGTAGTAGAAGAAGTGTAATGAGGTAAAGGAGGACTAACAATGGTAAAAAGTAAATGGGGCTTACCGCTTATACTCGTTGCTGCTTTAACAGTAACGGGATGCACGGGCGAAGAACCTGCTGCAGCTCCTCAGGTTGCCGAGGCGGAAGCGCCAACTCCGGTGCAAATAAGCCCAGCAATAGAAGATTCTATCGCTTCAGGAGCAGGCTATACTGGTAAATTGGCTCCGAGCCAGGAAGTAAAAATTTCACCAAAAGCACCAGGTAAAATTCAAACCCTAAATGTAAAGCTGGGTCAATATGTACAAAAAGGCTCTGTACTATTTACGCTAGACCAAGATGACCTCAGAAATGCGGTTCGTCAGGCCGAAGCCCAGTATCAGGTTTCGGTAGCAGGACTCAGCCAAAGTGGTACTAGCACAGCACAATCTGTTGAAACAGCTAAGAATGCATTAGCACAGGCAGAGCGTGCCTATCAGGATGCAAAGCGTGATGCCACTCGAAGCCAAGAGCTATTTAATCAAGGAGCCCTGGCTCAGCAGCAGAATGAACAAGCGCAAGCAGCATTGAAGAATGCGGAAACTGCTTTTAATAACGCAAAGGTAGACTATAACTCAGCCTCTAAAAAATCAGGCATCGTGGTTTCAGAAGCTTCTGTTAACCAAGCGCGAGTTGCTCTTGCCAGTGCCCGTGAGCAGCTGAGCAATTCTACAGTAGCAGCTCCAATCTCTGGCTTTGTAGCTCAGGTGGGTGGACATGTGGGAGAAATAGCTTCGGGGCAGGTCCCAGTTGTTGTTCTGGTTAACACCAATCCACTCTTAGTAAAAGCAAACTTATCAGAGGATGAAATTACTAAGATAAAAGTAGGGGATCGTACAACGGTTGAATTGACTGCCTTGAATAAAAAAATAGAGGCAACAATTACCGCGATCAGTCCTACAATGGATCAACAGTTGAAAGCATATCCAATCGAAATCACCGTGCCAAATCCAAAAAACGAATTAAAGGCAGATATGGTTGTTAATTTAAAAATCCAATCAACCTCCAGTAAAGCTCAGAAGGCTGTTGCCATTCCACGTAAAGCTGTGTTCGATGAAAACGGCAAAAAGTATATATATAAAGTGGAAGGCGATATCGCTAAGAAAGTAGCTGTAGAAACTGGCGAGGAATCAAGCGATCTAATTGAGATTAAAAAAGGTGTTTCTTTGGGAGAAAAAGTAGTTATCAGAGGCCAGTCCATGCTTAAAGACGGAGGAAAAGTTGAGATTCAAAAAATGGATTGACAAAAACTAGCTACACTAACTAGTATAAAATCATTGTTACAAACGACTCCTTTCTTTGCTTACAAAAAGAAAGGGGTCTTTCTCTTACAGATCAAAAAGCTTTTTTTGATTACATAAATGTCAGTTTACTCTGAAAAAGAAAGTAGGGAAAGCGATGCGTATCACGCCTGCTTCCATGATGGAACAGTTACCCATCCAATTTTTTTCAACGATGGTAGCAAAGGTTAACAAGGTAATTAGTGAGGGTCGTGACGTTATTAATCTGGGGCAGGGAAATCCTGATTTACCGACACCTCCCCATATTGTAGAAGAAATGGCAAAACAGGCGAAAGATCCTATGCATCATAAGTATCCACCTTTTCAGGGACGGCTGGAATTAAAGCAAGCCGTAGCACATTGGTATAAGCAGGAATTTGATGTAGACCTTGATCCAGAAGAAGAGATAGCCATTTTATTTGGCAGTAAGACAGGGCTAGTAGAGATTTGTCAGGTATTGATGAATCCGGGAGATGTCGCCTTGGTTCCTGATCCTGGTTATCCAGATTATTGGTCGGGAGTAGCTGTGGTAGGCGGACGTATGGTTCCCATGCCTTTGACTGTAGATAATCAGTTTTTACCTGATTATGGTCAATTAGATGCGGCTGATTTAGAAAAAGCTAAACTGATGTTTTTAAACTACCCGAACAACCCGACAGCAGTCAACGCACCTTTCGAATTTTATGAGGAAACCATCAAGTTTGCTCGAAAGCATGAAATTGTGGTTTGTTCTGATTTTGCATATGGAGCCATTTCCTTTGATGGAAAAAAACCAGTTAGTTTCATGCAGGTTCCAGGTGCAAAAGAGGTAGGAGTTGAGTTCTACACCCTATCAAAAACCTATAACATGGCAGGCTGGCGTGTAGGCGCAATGGTAGGAAACAAAGAGCTGGTTAAGCTAATCAACACGTTGCAGGACCATTACTTTGTAAGCTTGTTCGGAGCTGTTCAAATGGCAGCGGCTAAAGCTATGACGGATTCTCAGGACTGCGTCCGAGAGCTAGTGGCTACCTATGAAAGCCGCCGAAACGCCCTGTATACAGCACTGCATGAAATTGGCTGGAAGGCGACACCATCACAGGGATCGTTCTTTGCTTGGCTTCCCATTCCAACTGGTTATACATCTGCCCAATTGGCTGATGAGCTCTTATGTAAAGCTCATGTAATGGTTGCTCCTGGGATAGGCTTTGGAGCGCATGGTGAGGGATATGTACGGTTAGGGCTTTTGAACACAGAGGAACGCTTGCGCGAAGCAGTGAAACGAATTCAGAAGCTACAGCTGTTTACGAAATAAGCCTCAAAAAAAGATCATATACAGACGTTTTCCTAAGTCAAAGCTCATCTGGCGGTTTTCCATACTGCTAGTGAGCTTTTTTATTTTGGATATTTCAAGCTAGATATGCATATATTTTTTACTTTTTGATAAAAATCATTTACATTATGTAAAAAATATATTACATTGAAGTCGAGAGGATGTGATTTTTTTGGAAAAGGAAGGGAAAATACGAAATGAATTATTTATGCTACGTGCAAAGAAACGCTGGTCGCAAAAGGAGGTAGCTGACAAATTAGGTGTTAGCAGACAAACGATTGTGTCTTTAGAGGCAAATCGCTACAATCCGTCTCTTATGCTAGCCTTTAAAATTGCTCATTTATTTGAGGTTGATATAAATGAAGTATTTCAATATGAAGTAGATAAGGGAGATGTGCCAGAATGTTAGAGTTTCTATTTATTTTCCTTGTGATTACCTATGTCATTTCGGTGTCATACACCGTTGCTTTCACGAGGTCAGAAGGAAAAGATGAACGTGGTCAACAAATTTTAGCTAATGGATATACATTAGGGTATTCCATTGCTGTGATTGGAATCCTTCTTTCCTTTCTGACAACCAAGCTATCATTTGTTTCCCTTGGATATAAAGTTGCTTTAGATTTTGCTTTAATGTCTATTTGGTTCTCTGGCATTATGGTTGCTGTCTATATTTTTTATAAAAATAAAACGGCTTAATCCAATAGAAGGAACAATTTTAGCTTGATAAGACTGCCTAATCGTAGCCGAGATGTAAATTCTGATCTAGCACAATTAGGCCCTTTTTGGATATTAGGAGGATCATAGATTTATGCTAGGAAATGTAGCGAATAGGTATTGGGTCATTTTTACAGATTAAATCTGAGTTATCGAGGAAAACCTATTTAGTAGATAAAAACATTCGTTACAGTCTCAATATTGACTAATAATGATTTTCATTATACGATACAGATAAAATTGATAATGAGTCTCATTAGCAGATAGGATAAGAATAGGAGTGAATTTCCGATGACGAGATACCAAATTAACGGTTATACCGATATGTATACGGTTGTATCCAACGAGCGTAAAATAGGTGGTGCTGTCGAAGCTGATACCATCAAGCTTCGCTCTGGTGAAGAGTATAAGCATGCGGTGATTACTCGTCTAGAAATGTCCGATTCTCAATTCTGTTCGCTTGGATTTGTTACAGAAGAGGGAAAACGTCTAATCGTTCACATTCAGGATATCAGCATGGTCGTAGATGCACGTCATGTCAATGTTTGTGATTTAGAAAATCAACATATGCGTGAGCAAAAAGTGAACGAGCGGCTTAAACATTTAAAACGTCTATGTGAATTAAACGAGGGAAGCTGTACGTTGCCTTTCCGTGAAGAGGTAGATATCTTAGTCTGCGATATTGGCTATGAAATTGCGGTTAGACACGTAGATATGCCTTTCTTACATACAACTGATCCTCAAAAGGTTGTTCGGATTGCTTAATTATTTTCCAAATGGAAAGGATTCTACCCTTAGGTTCATCCCTAAGGTTTTTTTACCCTTAATAAAAACTGAATATTCAGTCCTGAAAATACGTTAACGATGAAGAAATGAAAAGAGAGACAGCCTTTTACTTACAAACGGCTATCTCTCTTTCTTGTATATCTCTTTTATTCCTCTGTCATTTCTAATGTGCAAATCGCACTTGGACGTTTAATACGTAGAACAGCGCACTCATAAACACGCATTAGGCTGTTCATTTGTTCGTCACCTAGGAAAGCAGAATCAAAATCCTCAGCAATAGCAAGGTCTAGGTTATGTCTTCCTGTAGCTACCAGAGCACCGCCTTTGATCACTGGAGATTGGAATACACCATCTGTAACCAAGTTGCGAATGTGATCAATCTCAAGGACATTGGTACCTTTGTGTACACGATGGAGTAATGAATACAGCTCTGGAGATACAACAAGGGCATAAGGACCGCTGTGCCCCATTTTTAATAGCTTATTACGAGCTTCTACGATATCAGCAAAAGCATTTCCTGATTCCATCCAGTCACTCTTAATATGGGTGAGGCGTCCTTTTACATTCATAATACCTGGTAGGTCAAACTCAGGATTACCATTAAAGATCAGATCATCCTCCATAAGAGCGCAGCTACTAGCGGCATTAGCAGCAGGGCTAAGGTCAATTGGCATACCCAATGTACGGGCTTGTGCCATATCACGCCAGTACAGCATGAAATCCTTGTATACGATAGGGATCGTTAAGCTAACACGTTTACTAGGTTGCGTTAGCTCTAATGATTCACCGCGCAAGCTCATATTTCCAAAACGAGATTCATCATAAATATCGTTGGTAATGGTTTGAATACCTTCTCCTAATGGACCATAAATGTCAATGAATCGACGGCCTACTAGTTGGCGGCGAGCCATGTCAACGATGGTTTCATCTAATTGACGCCATTCTTCCTTAGATAATGGGGAGTCTGGGAATTTTTGTGATTTATCCATAAAATCCTCCGATCTTAACTTTTTCTCTTATACATGACGATTGAGATGACGCAGACTTCCAACAGTAAGGCCTTTTTTCATAACAGATGTTTCTGCTGAGTGGCTGTGAGTGTCGGCATGTACGGTTGCTGGCTGCTTAGAGCTGCTTGAATCCTGCAATGCAGACGAAGCCTCAAAATGATTCACCTGATGGATATCATGGCCATGGTCATGATCATGCGTATCCATTTTTGCTGGAACGACATCGGAGAATTTCTCGCTCAACTTCACCATGATCTCTTTGGTTGCTAAATAATCCTGATGAGTGTTTTCACGCATGCTATCTAGCTTTAAACGACTAGGCTCGTCTGTAAACTCATACAGCGCTAATTCCAAGTGCTCACGGAAATTGTGCAGGCCAAATCGTTCTAAGTTTAGGTCTGAGAGCAAATGAGACAGTTCTCGATCACTTAGCTGGTCCAAATTTTTTTCCTGAATGATCTGAGACAAACGCGGAACGAGATCATGTAGACGCTCTTCCCGTTGTTCTTCTTCTTCAGAAATATGGTGATAGTAAAGCTTCATATGTTCATCCCTAGCGTGATCAATTAAAGGTTGAACCATGGTGCGGAAAACATTGATGCCTTCTAATGTGCGGGTAAAGATGGTGTGGAGCTGCTTAATTTCCTGCAACATAAACTCCCACCTCCTTTTTTAAGAATTAGTGATAGCCTGATTATAACCGTGGGAAAACCATCCAATCAAGGATGGAGCTGTAGCTAGTAAAAATAGTGTGAACAAACGAGAAAAAAATAGTACAGAGTATTGTCAAACTTAATTGGGAATGATAATATTTATCAATAAGAATGATATTTATTCTCAATTAACTTTTTCGCTTCAGAGACATATAACCAATAAACAGTGCGCGAACTGTTTTTGACCATCAGAGTCATATGCACAAACTATCTAAAGGAGGATTTTTATTATGTCTATATTAATTATCGGTGGGGATAGGTTAGGTAACATCTTACAAATACTTGAAGAGGTTGGGTACAAAAAAATTCACCACATCACAGGTAGAAAAAGCTCAGAAACCAGTTTAAAAATTCCATCTGATGTTAAAATGATCTTGGTTCTAACCGATTTTGTTAATCATAACCTAGCTAAAAAGATCAAGTCTAAGGCCAAAGATAAGCAAGTACCTATTTGTTTTTGTAAACGTTCTTGCTCGGCTGTATCGCAAGTGCTTCAAATGCAAACTGTAAGTGCTTAGGTAGGAAAAATAACCACCCAATCTTTGATGATTACATACGTGCATACTTTCCTTCCTTTGGGGATATGATAAAAAATATCCTTAATAATTGGGAGGTGGGTGAGAAGATGGAACCGATTAAACAACTTAGTGAGATGCCATTTGCAGAGTTAGACTCTACGCAGCTACAGCAATTAAAGCAAATCGAACAGGAAATCAACACTCAAACCGGTCAGGAAGTCTATCTGATTGCGTTTTCTAAAAAGCAGGAAGTGTAATTATGAACTTCTGTGTACTATGACAATGAATATTACTATGAGAAAATCATTTTTTATAGAGAATAGAAGCAAGATGGATGAACCGATTCCATTTTGCTTTTTTTATTTTTTGATGAAAGCGCTTTTTTATAGGGATCATGTACCTTAAAATGGCAAGATATCTGGGTGTGGATGGAGTGAAATTTCCAACTAAGGATGGGAAAACACAGGGATTAGTAGGCGAATCGCGATGTGAGAAAAAGCGTAGCCAGTCTTTCGAGCATGTGTTTTTTGAAATGAAATGGTAAATAGGAAGAGCAGCTTTTATTTAAGGATAAAAATTTATTACAATGATCGGAAAGAAGTATACAATAGGTTCGCGGCAATGATAGTAACTATGATTTCAGGAGCCAAAGATATCTCTACATTTATTACATACGATGGAACAACAAATCAAGAAGCAAACTTATGTAAGACAATATCCCGACTCGAGAAGAAGAAGGTCAAGGAAAATTGATTTCGTGACATGTGATAAAGAAATCTTATGGAGACAGGAGGAGAGAAGATGGTTTATTGGCAATTATTTTTGGCATTCTTTCGGATTGGCATTTTTGGATATGGTGGTGGCCCAACCATGATACCACTAGTGCATGCCGAGTGCGTCAAGAAATATAAATGGGTTAGCGAGGAGGAGTTCGCCGATAACTATGCACTTGGCAATACCTTACCTGGGCCGATTGCCACCAAGATGGCTGCATATATTGGATACAAGGTAAAGGGATGGCTTGGTGCCATCATCGCTATCTCAGCCATGGTCTTTCCTGTTCTGTTTCTGATGATTGTTCTGATGCAGTTCGTAAATGTGCTGAAGACCTCCGAGACAGTACGTGGGATGATCGAAGCCATCCAACCAGTCATTGCGGTCATGATGGTGGTAATGACTTATGACTTTTTTAAAAAGGGCTGGAAGGATAGTAAAAATAGGCAAGAAAAACAAGGCTTTCTAACGATATTGTTCATTTCAGTAATTGCGTTAGTTCCTTTTCAAATTCATCCGGGTTTGTTCGTTGCTATAACCTTAGTGATCGCCTTTGCGTACTCCACCTGGCATACCAAGCGGCAAAAGAACCAGCAGCAAAACTAAGCAAAGGAGTCTAACGCTATGATTTATCTACAGATTTTTTGGGCGTTTTTTATTACCAATATTCTCGGCTACGGGGGAGGACCTCCGAGTATTCCGCTGATCCAAAATGAAGTCGTTACTCATTATATGTGGATGACAGTTGAGGAGTTCGGGGAAACGTTAGCATTAGCGAACGCCTTGCCAAGTCCAATTTCCACAAAGCTGGGTGGGTATATTGGCTATCAAGTGGCGGGGATTCCGGGAGCTATGGTTGGTTTATTTGCTACGGTTGCTCCAACTGCGATTGCTATGATTGGTTTATTAGGTGTATTTCATTTATTCCGCCAAGCGCCGCAAATCAAAGCGATGACACATTCGATTCGTCCAATCGTTACCGTTTTGCTGGGTACGCTGGCGGTGCAATTTATTCTTGGTTCCTGCGAGCAAATTGGTTTATGGCACACATTGATACTAGGTTAGTGCATCCTATTTTCTGATGGAACAACGCAAGGTTCATCCAGCCTTCGTTATTATACTAGCGATGGGCTACGGAGGATTTTTTATTAAATAATCGAGGGAAAACACATCTTCTGTCTTGATCCTCGGCATGATAATAGCTTAGAACCTGATAAACATACCTACCATGCAATTATTTTTGTCTTACTTATAAAAGAAGAACGTACAGTATGTTCTTTAGGCTGATGGGCATTTTAGCCGCCTCAGGGTCATGTGCCATCCTCAGGCCGCCTTGAATGCCCTTAGAAGGAATGAACCTAAAGGGGATTGGAGGATTTCTTCTTTTCAACATCTAGCTCTTCCCTTAAGGCTATGGGGCATCGGGTAATATGCTGTAGGTTCTAGGAGAAGCTAGGTGTGGTTAGATTATTGGACGTGATCACGAATCGATCGCTCTGTAGTTGTCGATAAACATACACAGTAGAGTGAATTTCTTAGATGATTTGCGATTTGAACTAGTAGCAAAAAAGGGGTTGCCAGCTCTTTGAGATGAGATGGCAACTCTTTTTCGTTTAGACGTTTATTGTTACGTGTGGTAGGAAAAAATGAAGTTATAAAAGTTGCTGAATCTTTTTCTTGATACTATCAATCCCAATGGCAAATCCGAGACATTGACTAGACTGGATGATGAATGCGTTTAAGCCAATTACTTCACCGTGTAAATTAATTAAGGGACCTCCGCTATTACCTGGGTTAATAGCAGCATCTGTTTGAAAAATTTCATCGTACAAGCGTTTTGATACTTGAATACGCCTATTTTTTGCACTGATAATTCCCGCTGTAACTGAATTCTCTAGGCCAAGGGGACTCCCGACACTAATGACCCATTCACCTACGCGTGCCTCACCTGAATTACCTAGAGTTAATGGGCTAAGACGTATGTCGGATTCAATTTTTACGATAGCGTAATCTCGTTGAGGATCACTAAACACAAGCTTTGCTTCAAATACTTTTCCATTCCACATTTTCACAAAAATCGACTTAGCTTTTCCTATAACGTGCTCGCTGGTGAGAATATAGCCTTTGGGATGAAAAATGAAGCCGGAACCAAAGCTCTTTTCTGTCTGGCCTGCTTCGAGTGGTTCCATGTCCAAAAAGCTTTGCAAAATTTGATCGATGTCGGGAGGGGAGGTGTTGTCTTCGCAGATCAGGGAAACTACGCCGTGCTTTACCTGTTCCACTAACGGAACAAAGAAGTTGAATGGATGTAGATTACTCATCTGCTGATATTTTGTATTCGTATAGGACCAGCCTCTAGGTTTCACAACTTCATCTCCTTACTTCCCTGCAGATAGGTATACATCATCTTATGGAGGAAAGGATAAAGGTGGAACGCCCAATTATGGAGAGAGACCAGTACAATAGTCTCAAAAATAAATGTAAGTAATCAGATATCACAGAAAATTCCTGAAAATAGATACAAAAACTAGGAATATAGGATGCTTTTACTATATGAAAGAGAGGGAAATAAGCCTAAAGAAACTTGTGCTATAACGATTTAAAGCGTTACTCTCGTAGGAAGGGGGAGAAGGATTCATTTCTTGGTAGAATGTTGCTAATATGAAGTTAAACATTTTATAATATTGAAATAAAGAGAGAATAATGTAAGTAAATTAGTGGAATTTTGTACAAAGCCTACATCCGGAGGAAATGTTATGGACGTCAAATCAATCATTTTAGGCTTATTACATTATCGTGAAATGAGCGGCTACGATATAAAGCAGTTCTTTACGAGTAGCATCGGTTTCTTTTACGATGCGAGTTATGGTGCAATCTATCCAGCTCTTAAAAAGCTGGAGCAGGAAGGACATGTTACAAAAGAAGAGGTCCTACAGTCAGGAAAGCCAAACAAAATCATGTATGGTCTTACGCAACAAGGACGTGATCAATTTCATCAGGAACTAAAGACGGAAATTGAAGGGCCGATCGTTCGCTCTGATATGTTAACCCGTTTATTCTTTTGTGATTTGCATACCGCAGAGGATCAGAAGCACTTTTTTGATGATTTGATTGCTTATCAGGAAAAGCGTCAAGAAATTATTCGAAACAGCTATCAAAAAAGCATGCAGGATTTAAATGAGTACCAAAAGATGTGCTGGGAGTATACCCTGCATCAGCTAGATGGGGCTATTCAATTCCTAAAGGGGAAGAAGCAAATGATGGACAAGGGGCAAAATGTTGCTCATATATCCTAAAGCTGAATATGGCTCTTTCTTCAATTGAAAACGGTCACACTAATAAAACCTCGGGGGTATTAGCCCTCGAGGTTTTATTAGTTTTGTTTTATTTAAGATTTTCAGGGTTGAGGCATTCTAGCTCTGGTAGGACAAAACGCCCATCTTTACGGATTAAAACATCATCGAAGTAGATTTCTCCACCACCCCATTCTGGACGTTGAATTAATACCATATCCCAGTGAATGGAGGATTTATTTCCGTTAAACGCTTCATCATATGCCTGTCCAGGCGTAAAGTGAATGCTTCCGTCAATTTTTTCATCGAACAGGATATCTTTCATTGGATTTTGGATATAAGGGTTCACACCGATAGCAAATTCTCCAATGTAACGTGCACCTTCATCCTCATCGAAGATTTTGTTAATACGTTCTGTATCGTTAGCAGTAGCCTCAATGATTTTTCCATCTTTAAATGTCAGCTTCACATTTTCAAAGGTAAAGCCTTGATACGGAGATGGAGTGTTATAGGAAAGGGTACCATTTACAGAGTCCTTCACAGGAGCAGTGAAAATTTCACCGTCTGGAATGTTACACTCTCCAGCGCATTTGATTGCTGGAATGTCTTTAATGGAGAAGGTTAGGTCTGTTCCTGGAGCAGTTAAGCGAACTTTATCCGTTCTATTCATCAGCTCTACCAGGTTGTCCATAGCCTTGGACATTTTGCTGTAATCTAAATTGCAAACATCAAAGTAAAAGTTTTCAAACGCTTCTGTGCTCATGCTAGCCAATTGAGCCATGGATTCGTTTGGATAACGCATAACGACCCATTTTGTTTCAGGGACACGGATATCTGTAACAGGTCTTTGTAATTGCCGCGAATACATACTCATTTTGTCGCTTGGAACATCAGAAAGCTCCGTGATGTTATTGCTTCCACGAATTCCGATGAAACAATCCATTTTTTTCATAAAGGCAACTTCAGCATCTCGCAGGACAGCCAGTTGTTCTTCGTTTGTGTTCATTAATAATTCACGTTGAATGGCAGGGTCTTGAAGCTGAACATATGGGTGAGCTCCAGCTTCGTATACTTTGCGAATGAGGGCTTTTACTAACTCAGGCTGATGACCGGTGGAATGAATAAGAACGTGCTCGCCCTTTTGAGCACGAATGGAATAATTGACCAAATTGTGTGCCAATTTTTCTAAACGTGGATCTTTCATATATGTATCTCCTCACTTTTATGACCTTGCTCATATTGTACACAAAAAAATTTGGAAAGCGAAGTACCTCGGTAAAAATATTTTTATTGATGTTTATTATTCTGAAAATGTGGAAAAGCTGAATGATAATAAAGACATTCACAAAAAGGCGGGGAATGGATATGATGAATCGAGATATCAAAGCGTTACAACCAAACGAGCACTTGTATATGACTATTTGTGTGGGTGAGGATTTCAAATCGATTGCTTGGAAAGCTCAATACGATATGGAATTTAATTCAGAGTGTCTCTTTTGCTTCTCAGAAAAAATTACCGGTTATCGGGTAGAGGATGAAATTGGACATTCGGGTAAAATTGCTATTTGTCCTACATGCGAGAAAGTAAACGCTATTTATCACTAATTGTTGGGGCAAGAATACTGGTATCTTTGGCATTTATCTACCAAAATCAATGGATGGATGCCAAAGTTTTCATCTAGTTACAGAAAGTATGACATGTAAAAGTGAAAGGAAACCCCTACAATGTGTAGAGGATGCGCTTTTTACATATGGAGAAAGCGTTTGGGCGTTTAGCGTTAAAAATGACTGCCATCATGTACCAATCGATCTTCAGCAGGATTATGATATCCTTCACTCGAACTGGGTGACACAGACATAAGATCAATACACAGACAGATAAAGCTGGACGGAAGGCAGTTTTGAGAGAGGAGAAGAAATACAAATGAAATATTGCAGCAAATGTGGCAAAGAAATGGACATCGCGCTGCGCAGTGTAATCTATCGCAGTCGGGTGAAAATTCGTAATGTGCCTATTCATGTCTGCAAAGATGAAGCATGTGCTTGTACATCGGTTGTCGATCTCGTCAAGGATGATCTTAAACAACTGATGACTAACTTAGGAGATCAACCAAAAGAGCAAGAGGTTGCTTTCGAAGCAATCAGTGAATTTGCGAATTTACTCGTCATCATCGCTGAACAGAGTGGGGATGAAGAATTAAAAGATAAGATTGATGAGAGAGTAAATGAACTACTTGATTTATACTTGCTGGCTAAATCGCTTAATGATCAGCAATGGATTAATGAAATCCAAAGAAAGCTGACTCAAATTAAGATAGAAGTGTAATGGAAATAGGAAAAAATTTGCCTTTCGCTCGCTTTCTCTTTATCATAATGTTCATCTAAGGTATTGAGAAAGGAGTGGGCTTATTTGGCATTTCAACAGTTGCAATCCCAAGAAGACCTGCAAGAATTCTTAAAGAAACCAGGCAAACTATTGCTGTTTAAGCATAGTACGGTTTGTCCGATCAGTACGTCTGCTCATGAGCATTTTCATGCGTATTTGCAAGCAAATAGCGATGTAGAGGCTGCCGAGGTTCTCGTTCGTGAAGCTCGCCCTGTCTCCAACGAGATCGCGGAGCAATTTCAGATTAAACACGAATCACCACAAATCTTCCTTATTGAGGACGGTGCAGTATCATGGCATACCTCTCATTGGAAGATTACGAAGGACGCTATTGAGCAAGCTATGAAATAAGCAGATAGGAGAAAGACCCCATCTTCAGCATGGGGTCTTTCTTATTTTACTCCCAGTATAGTTCTACTTTATCCCCACTTACTAAAGGGGTTTGGAAGGAAGCTGCTACATGATTTACCTTCATGATGAAAGTAGGTAGCTGGTTTGTTCCAATCGGCTGAGCGGGAATTTCTATATAACGAAATATATCGCTTACCATAGGTGCTTCCCCTACTGTGGAGTGTATCGTTACCACATCGTTATGCTGAAGCTGGGTTTCAATGGTAGCAGGATTACCATTGAGCTGTATATCCATGTGACCTGTTTCTAGGCAGATAAGCTGATCGTTTACATAGACATTTACAGTCTCCTGAACCATATCCTCTGGACTTATCAAATCACCGATTGTTGGGGTCTCTAAATCGTGAACCTCGCAATGGATGGTATCTTGTGAATGAACCAAATCCAATAGAGTAGCCTTTTTGCCGTTTAAAAGAATATGTAATTCTTTGCAAGAAAGAGAATAGGTTTGATGATTACATGTAATCGTAAATAAAGGAGCTTCAGCTACCTCCTGTATCAATGTGGCAAACCTGCTGGACTGTATGGCTTCCCCGACGGTTTTAGGCAGACGCATCTCCAAATCCATTCGATCAGAAAGCAAGGCATCGCTTTTTAGAATGATGCGCTCATGTAAAACAATAGGAGGCTGTAACAACTCCTCGCCATTAATTGTGAGGGGGAGTACCTGACTTGAATCAATGAGATCCTGAGCCAAAGCAGTTGCTTCTATACCATCCTCACCTGGACTTACACGAATGATGTCTCCATCAGAAATAAGAGAATCGAGTGAGCCTGTTCGACCATTGATTACAATGGTAGGAGAGGTTCCATGTCCTCCGGGGATGATTTTAAGACGTCCATTCACATTGACTGACATAGCCAGGCCCGGACGGCCATGAAGCCGCTTAATGTCCATACCAGCCGCTAGGAGCGCGTCACCTAATGTCATTTTCCGAAGATCAAAGAGCCTTACAGGTGTATCATTAATAGTAACCGTTACATAACGAATCGGTTGGGAATGTGCAGCGAGAGCAATTCCAACAGGTGTTACAAATGCAGGCCCGTTTAGCAAGGGATGTTCACCAACAAATTGCTTGATGGCATCAGCACCTCGAACTGCAACACGATTAGCTGGCAATCCTAAATGCTGGGCTACCTTTGTTGGCAGAGTCGGAGTTAAGCTTCCGCCCCCAATTAACATAACTGCTTGAGGAGCCTTGCCATTAAGCTCCAAAATTTTATGAGCGATCTGTTTAGCAAGGGATTCGATTTCAGATTCAATAGCCGCAATGACCTGATCTGTAGCAAATTCCTGCTCGATTCCTAAAATATCGTGGAACTGAACGGTTTCTTGATCGTGTAGCTGGCGCTTTACCTCTTCTGCAACAGGAAAATCGAGTAAATAAGCATTCATAAGAGCATCTGTAATCTCATCTCCGGCTGTTGGCACCATGCCATAAGCTGTTATGCTTCCATCTTCTGTTAAAGCAATATCAGAGGTCCCAGCACCGATATCAACTAGTGCTATGTTTAATCGACGCATCGTAGTAGGAATCAATACATGAATGGCAGCAATCGGCTCTAAGGTAAGGGCCTTCATCTCCAGACCACTTCGTTTGAGAGCTGCTAACAAGGAATCTACAACCATGCGTGGAAGAAACGTTGCGATAACATCAACAGAAGCGTTTGTTCCACGTTGATCGATTAGGCTACCGATAATCTCCTCATCCAAATAGTAGTTAACCACACTGTACCCAACGCAATAATAGCGTGTAATATCCAATTCATTCAGTTCTTGGGCTAATTCTGCCTGTGCCTTTTGTACCGCAGAAAACTCCAGAGTAAGCACATCGTCTTTGGTCAACACGGGTAAATGGGAGATAGGAAGCTCGAAGCGCACGCGCTTTGTTTTCAGCGAGCGTCCTGCTGCTGCTACTGCCACTTCTTGTAAGGGACCGTGTTTTTCAGATAGATGCTGCTTGATCTTCTCGATGATTTCAGCGACTGCAAGTACATCGTGGATTTGTCCGTCCAGCATAGAGCGTTCCTTATGCTCTAAAATGTAACAGTCTTTAATTTGAAACTTATCTTTTTCTTCAAGCGGTTCAACGATAAGTCCTACTACACTACGGGTACCAATATCTAAAGCAAAAAGAGTGTTATTTTGCTTATCTGCATGTTCTTCTAGCAAATGAAATGTCTCCTTCCCATTTGGAATGGAAGATTTACGTATTTTCTCTATCATATACTAGCTTCTAAAGATAATAAAACCCCATTAAATTAACCTTTTTCAAAAAAAATGTAGTTTGTAACAATTACTTTCGCGCTTTTTGGTACTAAAGGGCTGGTCAAACGTCTAATCATCTACTATAATAACAGATAACTCAGAACGTCTTATGTATAACCATACTGTGATTTGCAAACGATAAGGGAAAAAGTAGAAGGGTGGAGTAGAGATGAGAAATGAACAAATTGAGGCCATTCGCCGCCAATTGGACACAATTAATTTGCAATTATTAGAATTGATCAACAAGCGTGCCTCTTTGGTTCAAGAGCTAGGCCAAGAGAAGAGCAAGCAGGGCGTGAATCGTTTTGATCCAGAACGTGAACGCGACATGTTGAATCTAATTGTAGAGAATAACAATGGACCATTCAGCGACGAGGCTATTCGTCATTTATTCAAACAAATCTTTAGTGCTTCTCTTGACCTGCAAAAGGATGAGGATAAGAAAATTCTACTAGTAAGCCGTAAAAAACAACTAGAGGATACGGTTCTTACTATTAAAGGCGTGGAATTTGGTGGAAAAGAGAAGATTCTGATTGCCGGCCCATGCTCAGTAGAAAGCTATGATCAAGTTCGTGCTGTAGCTGAAAATCACGTGAAACAGGGATTGCGTGTGCTTCGCGGTGGTGCATACAAGCCGCGTACCTCTCCATATGACTTCCAAGGGCTTGGAGTGGAAGGATTAGAGATTCTGAAACGCATCGGCGACGAGTTTAATTTAGTAACCATTAGTGAGATCGTAACACCTGCTGATCTTGAAATGGCGACAAAATATGTAGATGTTATTCAAATTGGTGCACGTAACATGCAAAACTTCGAACTGCTAAAAGCGGCGGGTCGCACTAATCACCCTATCTTATTAAAACGTGGGCTTTCAGCGACCATCGAGGAATTCATTTACGCTGCTGAATATATTCTATCAGAAGGAAATACGCAGGTAATGCTTTGCGAACGTGGTATTCGTACGTATGAAAAAGCAACCCGCAACACCCTTGATATCTCTGCTGTGCCAATCTTAAAACAAGAGACTCATTTACCTGTATTTGTAGATGTGACTCATTCGACTGGTCGCCGAGACCTATTGCTTCCAACAGCGAAAGCGGGCTTGGCAGTAGGTTCTGATGGTATCATGGTTGAAGTTCATCCTGATCCAGATGTAGCATTATCCGATGCAAAACAACAGCTAACGATCCCAGCTTTCAATGAAATGCTAGATGAACTTTATGCTTCTGGTCTTTACAAACCAGAAACCGCTATTTTGAAATAAAAGCAGAACCAAAACCGTGTGTAACCCTAGCAGGCCTCTCATTGGAGCGGTCTGCTTTTCTCTTATGGTAGGGTGAGTCAGGAGTAGATGTTATACATAGCTTGAAGAGAGTGCAGGGTGGTGGTTTCCGGCGGGCTCTGTGCTAATGGAACCAGCCTATCAAGAGACAAAAGGACCAAAAACGGCGAAATCATGCCGTTAATAGGAAAAATGTAGGCTGAGAAAACGGTTGCAACTATGGGTATCATATCGTATTATATGGCTATAAATTTATGAAAATAATACTGAAAGGTATAATCTGGAAAAGATAGGTGGACGTAATATGCCAATTACAATATATGATGTAGCACGTGAAGCAGGAGTATCGATGGCAACTGTATCAAGGGTCGTTAATGGCAATCCGAATGTAAAGCCATTAACACGTAAAAAAGTAATGACCGCTATTGAACGTCTAGGTTATCGCCCCAATGCAGTAGCAAGGGGTCTAGCAAGCAAGAGAACCACAACGGTAGGGGTTATTATTCCGGATATCTCCAGTCAGTTTTTTTCTGAGCTAGCACGGGGTATTGAAGATATCGCTACCATGTATAAATACAATATCATTCTTTGTAACTCAGATCACCGCTTAGAAAAAGAATTGCAATTAATCAATACCTTATTAGAAAAACAGGTGGATGGATTGTTATTCATGGGAGCCGAGATCAAAGAAGATCATTTTCATTCCTTAAAAACAGCGTCCATTCCAACGGTTCTAGCGGCTACTCGCGATCCAGAAGGAAAGCTACCAGCAGTGACAATAGATCATTTTCAAGCGGCTTATGATGCTACTCAGGCCTTAATTAGACGTGGGCATAAACGTATAGCGATCATTACAGGGCCAATGTCATACCCGTTAGAAGGACTCGTGCGCTTTGAGGGCTATAAACAAGCGTTATTGGATGCGGGATTACCGTATGATGAACAATTGGTTGCTAATGGTTCCTTCCGATATGAATCAGGTCTTCAAAGCATGGGAGACTTCATGAAACTAGCAGAACCTCCAACAGCCGTGTTTGCAGCCAGCGATGAAATGGCAATAGGTGCGATTCATGCTGTTCAGGATTTGGAACACTCTGTACCCGAGGATGTAGAAGTAATTGGTCACGACAATGTGCGGTTAGCAGAGATGGTACGCCCTCGTCTTTCCACAGTTGTTCAACCAATGTATGATATTGGGGCCGTTGCGATGAGATTGTTAACCAAGTATATGAATAATGAACAAGTTGAAGATCATATTGTGTTATTGCCGCATCGGATTGAGTATCGTCAAAGTACGAAGGAAATGGCAGAAGAATAGTTACGCGGGATAGAGGGTGAGAAGATGACTATCGGAATCATGGGAGCGATGGATGAAGAGATCGCTTTGTATTTAGAAGACATGCAAAATAAAGAAACCGTCACAAAAGCGGGTATCACTTATCATATAGGTGAATTTCTGGGGAAAAAAGTAGTGCTTTGCAAATCAGGTGTAGGTAAAGTAAATGCTGCTGTCTGCACACAAATCCTCATTCAGGAATTTCAGGTAAGTCAGGTGATCTTTACTGGTGTGGCTGGTGCTGTCCATCCAGATTTAAACATCGGTGACATTGTTATTTCCACAGATTGCATGCAGCATGATATCGATGCCACTTCACTTGGATTCAAACCAGGGGAGATTCCTTTTGAGAAAACATGGTGTTGGATCGCAGATGATAAATTGAAGGAATTAGCAATAAATGCTGGCCATCAGTTAGAAGCTGATATTCAGATTGTTACAGGACGTATCCTCTCAGGTGATCAATTTATTGCAGATCGCCAAAAAGTCCAGCAATTATCGGAAACATTCCAAGCATCATGCACAGAGATGGAAGGGGCAGCAGTCGCTCAGGTATGCTCCATGAATGAGGTGCCTTTTGTTATTGTACGTGCGATGTCTGATTGTGCAGATGGTTCAGCTCATGTTAATTTCCTTGAATTTACGAAGCTTGCTTCCAAGCGTTCCTATCAAATGGTAAGGAACATGCTTCATACGATGAAAAAAGAGGGGGCTTAACAAAAATGAGTCAATCAAGGGCAATTGTATACTCAACAAAGGGCTGTATTGAATGCGATATGGTTAAAAAAATGCTAGATGAGAAATCCGTTTCTTATGAAGTGAGAGACGTTATGAGCAGTAGCCAGTATCAGGAAGAGGTAGAAGCATTCGGGTTTATGGGTGTTCCCGTTACTGTCGTGAATGGGAAAGCAGTAAAAGGATACCAGCCTGATGGTATTTTACAAATGTTAGGAAAATCAAAATAACATAAAAATAAGCAGATATACTCATACTTAATGGTAAGGGTCGCTTATATGACAAAAGCGGGTTTGTATCGTATGCATTATGCATCGTACGAATCCGTTTTTCTTTTTCAGGCAGGGGAGGGGGAATTCCTCATGAAAATTTACGATAGATAATGAATTGACAAGGACATTGATATTATATATACTTACATTAAGTAATCAACTTACTTTTATTTAATAATCAAGAAGATGTTATTCCATATATCGAGCAAAAGGGGTTGGAAAGAATGAATTTCCATGGATATCCATATACATTTGTAAGTCAGGTTCACCTTATCATTGAAAATCTAGAGCGTTCTATAGCATTTTACAAAGATATGTTAGGGCTTAAGATTCTTGATCAAACAGAAACAAAAGTGGTTTTTACTGCTAATGGAAAAACTCCTCTGGTAACAATTGAGAAGCCAGACCATGTAACACCGAAAGAACCATGGAAGACAGGATTATATCATTTTGCCCTCTTAGTTCCTAATCGTGCGGACTTGGCTAATACGTTGTTACACCTCCTACAAGAAGGATATCCGCTACAAGGAGCTTCTGATCATCTTGTCAGTGAGGCGGTTTATTTGGCAGACCCGGATGGAAATGGAATTGAAATTTATGCGGATCGACCATCTGAGACATGGGTTTGGGAGGGCGATTCTGTAGGAATGAGCACGGAAGCTTTGGATATCGAAGGGGTGTTACAAGAAAATAAAGAGGATGCTTGGAAGGGATTGCCAAGCGGTACGATTATGGGGCATATCCATTTGCAGGTAGCCAATTTACAGCAGGCGGAGGAATTTTATACGAAAGGGCTTGGATTTGAAGTTGTATCTAGATATGGGAACCAGGCACTCTTTATTTCTACAGGAAAATATCACCACCATATCGGTTTGAATACATGGGTAAGTGCCGGTGCATCTGCGCCAAGCCCAAATAGCGTTGGCTTACAATCCTATACGCTGGTATTACCTGACGAGGAATCGAGAGAAAGAATGGTTCAGCAGGTAAAAGGCTTCGGGGCTACTGTCACAGAAGAAAACGGGATCAAGATTACGAAAGATCCATTTGGCAATACGATTCATTTAGTCGTGTAACAATGTAGGTGTTATAGATAAGAGAAGAGGTATGCTGGAATTGGCATACCTCTTTTTATCGTGTTAGAGAGGAGACGTAACAATACTCTTCTCTTTTAGAGATTATTTTTTAAAAGAAAAATAAGAAGGCTGAGACAATCATTTTATAAATGAGGAGCATGCAAGATTGCTTTACCAAAGGAGAGACGATTTTTTTCGCTAATTTCTCCACGTCTTGGGATCGTCATGAACGCACTCACATCGTCAAATAAACAGGGAGGTAATTCTAAGGGACTGTACGGAAGCCATTTTTGTAACCATTCAGTAGGAAGAGGACCATCTGATAGCCATTGATCTGTCATCTCGCTCCATAATAGGGTCCAAGCACGTGGAACAACACGCCAAATATCATAGCCTCCACCGCCAACGGCTACCCATCTTCCTTGGCATAATTCATGAGCTAGTTTATGAGCAAGTCGGGGGATTTGCTGATAGATACGCATAGAGCAGCTCAAATGTGTGAGAGGATCGTAGTTGTGGGCATCGCAACCGTTTTGAGTAATGATGATATCAGGTTGAAAACCATGTGCGATTCTAGGGAGGAGCGACTCGTATATTTCAAGGAAAGAATCATCTTCAGTGAAAGCATCAAGTGGTACATTTACACAGTAACCAAAGCCCTGGCCATCTCCACGCTCCGTAACATTTCCTGTACCTGGGAAAAGATATTTTCCTGTCTCATGCAGGGAGATCGTCATGACATTGGGGTCGTCATAAAAGGCCCATTGAACGCCGTCACCATGATGGGCATCTGTATCAATATATAAGACGCGGGCATCCCAATGTTTACGTATGTATGCGATTGCTACAGAGCAATCGTTGTAAATACAGAAGCCAGATGCTCTCCCCCGAAAGGCATGATGCAATCCACCGGCAGGATTAAAGGAATGCTCCGCCTGTCCGTTCATCACGATATCGACTGCTGAAATACTTCCCCCCACAATTAGAGATGTAGCTTCATGCATATTTGCAAATATAGGGACATCTTCGGTTCCTAAGCCATAGCTAGCTGCAAGCGGCAATTCTTCTGGCTGAGTGCCCTGTCGTTTGACTATTTCTAAAAAACTGGGATCGTGTACGAGCAGTAATTCTTCATCGGTGGCATAGCGTGGAGCTATAATATTCTCTGGGGTGAGTAATCCATAAGCTTGCATGAGATCATATGTGAGTAATAAACGTTTTTGATTAAAGGGATGCTCCTCATGAAAGAAATATTTGGTATAGTCGGCTGAATAGATTAGACGGGGGGTACTAGTCACGTAGGAATTCCCCCCTGATCGGGTCGAGTACATGAAAGCCTTTGTCACGTAACATGCTTGTCACCGTACGAGTATCCATGGTCGTCACTCGAAAAACCAGATTTTTCTTCCCTTCTGTAGCTGAGGGAAACACAATAACGCTACTAACATTTACTTTCGACTCACGGATAACCTGACTTACTTCCGCTAACACGCCGTAGCGATCTTCTACTTCGATTTCTATCTGGGAGCTGGCTTTGTTTACACCAAATAGTTCAATCATTTTATATAAAATATCGGATTCTGTAACAATGCCTACTAATTTATTCTCCTCAAGCACTGGCAACGACCCGACCTTGTACTCGTACATGGTCTTGGCTGCCTCCTCAAGAAAATCAAGAGGGTGGGCGGTTATCACTTCTGTATTCATAATCTCTTGTACGGGTTTGGTCATAATAATATGATCATCGGCTCTAGCGTATAAGGAAGAGGGGAGTGCATCACGTAGGTCTCGGTCGGAGACGATTCCGACAAGGATTTGATTATCTAGGACAGGTAGATGGCGAATGCGATTTTGCTTTAAGAGAGCTAATGCTTCGCCTATACTTGTGGTAGCGGTAGCTGTGACTACCTGTTTGCGCATAAAGTCTTCTAAACGCATAGACAAACTCCTTTCAACAATCAAGAGCGTAATTTCTTAATACATATAACGTGATTGAAAACGCATGCTGTCAAAGGTAGTCATACTTTCAAGCGGAACTCGTTTTCCAATGCGTGTCATTAGACAGTTTGCTGGATGTGAGCAAATTTCGGAATCGTCGGTGGCCGTCCACATCATACCGACACTGCCCATCAATTTCTCCATCACCTTGCGATAGTCCCAGACACTTAAACCAGTTCCTTGTAAATCCCAATGCCAATAGTACTCTGTTGATAATATAATGTAATCCTCCAGTGCATCGTCCATAAAGGCCACTTCTAGCATCTGCTTTGCTATACCGCCTTTACGAATCTTCGAGCTTACCTCAATAGCTCCCAGCTCCAGCAAATCGTCCATTTTAATCATAGACCAACGCTCCAGTGGGTCAGGATGTAGGAAGGTGACGTAGGCCAAAACTACATTTTCATGGCGTGCCACTATAATTCGTCCTTCTGGCAGATCAGCAATTTCGACAAGTGCTTCTTGTTGTTGCTTGGGAGCGCGAAATGCTTTTAAACCTTCATCAAATTCCAAAGTAGCTAAGTCCTTAGAGCATACTGGCCCTTCAATTATAATTTGGTTATCATGAACCCATACTTTTTTTTGATAAAATGTTTTCCTATGAATCACTAGGCCTCACCATCGCTTCCCACGAATCTACATGCTTAGTATATCTTATTCCACACAAAAGGAGTCTTATATTTTTGAAAATTCAAGAATCCGCCATGGATAAAAAAAGACTGCCGGGATGGATGCCCCAACAATCTTTTTTGTGGTTATTTATTTTACTTTTGCATGGGCTGAAGGAGCAGATTCACCATAGGTATTCACTGCAGTGATGTAGAAGCTACCTCCAGGCTCACTTGTGGTTAATACAAAGCTTGGTTCGGATACGGAATCCATCAATTGATAGTTCGTTGTACCATTCATAGCATAGTAAACGTTGTAGGAAACGATGTGATCTTTCGCTGGACCTTTTTTCCAACTGACTTTAATTCCATCTGCTGTTTTAGAAGCACTAACGCCTTGGATTTTACTAGGTGCACTAGTAGCTACTGGCGGGGGCGTTGTTTGGCCGCCATCAGGTGGAGCAATAGGATCTACTTCCGTGCCTGGTTGATTGTGGTCAGGATTTGGCTGTACAGGCGGATTGCTATCACCTGGGATATCCACACCTGCACCTGACGTAGAAGATGCCTGAGACTCGTTACCTGAAAGGTCAACTGCTGTTACATAGTAACCATGATCACTACGTTTCGCATCAGTGTACGTTGTCGTTTTCGGGTCCTTAACGGTTGCGATTTTTTCAAATCCACCGTTTGCGCTTGCACGATAGATACGATAGCCTAGTACATCCTGCTCTGGGCTGGCATTCCACGTAAGGGTCGTGCCACTACCTGATTTCGCAATAGTAACGCCTGATGGAGCAGAAGGTGTTCCGTCTACAGCTACGCGTGGATCTTCTTTTTCCGGCATCCGCTCTGCCCAATCGGCAGGTTTAGTTCCAACCCTGCTATTTTTCGCAGAAATTTGATCAGACGATGGGAGTGGCTCTGGACTCTTAAAGAAGACGCCCTCTGTTACAAAATCATCTGGTGTATTTTCCTGTGCCAGATAGAGAACCTCACCGACTTGAACAACACGAACTTTTTGATGAGAATCGTCCACTTTGGTTGGTACAAATCTTTGATTAAATAAATCGGTAATCACGTGGCCGGTTTGTTTCGATAGCTCACTTGGCAACATGCCGGACTTGCTATCAATTGTTGCGCTGACAATGCCGCTTGGTTTACTAAATTTCGCTGATTTGTCAGCCACTTTTGAATCAATTTTAAAGACCTCTGTCATCACCTTGCCCCAAATTTCCATTGGTCGGCGTTGAGCTGAACCAGGAATGGTAGTTGGAACATCATAGCCTGTCCATACACCAAGGGTAACATCAGGTGTGTAGCCTACAAACCAAAGATCGTAGGAATCATTGGTAGTTCCTGTTTTTCCGGCCATATCTATGCCTTTGGGTACATATCTTCGCACAGAAGCACCAGTACCGGAGTTGACAACAGTACGCATCATGTCTGTCATCAGATAGGCGGTCTGTGGACTAAATACTTTAACAGGTGTGACATTGTGTTCATAAATGGTATTTCCACGGCTATCCACGATTTTTTGAATCATGTAGGCATCTACAAAATTTCCATCGTTGGCAAATGTAGAAAATGCATTGGTAATTTCTTCGCTGTTTAGACCGTAAGCTAGCCCACCAATAACCCCTGTAGCCGCATGATTATCACTATCGACCAGAGTGGTGACACCCATTTTTTTCACATAATTTAAAGCGGTCGGAATTCCGACTTTCAAATACGTTTTAATAGCTGGTACGTTCCAGGATTGACGCAGAGCTTCGCGGGCACTCATCATACCATGGTATTTGCGGTCCCAGTTAAGCGGCAGGTGAGTACCTTTACTTCCATCTGCCAATAGTACAGGTGAATCGTCAATCGGGCTTCCCGGCTGTAAGATACCAAGCTCCAATGCTGGTGCATACGCGGCGATTGGTTTCATAGCTGAACCGGGTTGTCGAGAGGCGGTGGCGTGATTGGTTTGTTCAACGTTAAAGTCGCGACCACCCATCATGCCGATGATTGCACCTGTTTTGTTATCAATGAGTGTTGCGCCTACTTCTTCTAGAGCGTTTTCGATCTTTTCCTTTTTTCCACCACGTGTCACAGAATAGGTACGATTGCTACCAAAGTTTTTGGGATTAGCAGCGATCTTTTCCATGGCGGTATTAATTTCCTTATGCACAGTCGTGTACACATGATAGCCCTTTTGGAGAATTTGACGTCGTTGCTCCTCTAGGAGCTGACGATATTCATTGCGGCCAATTTGTGATTTATCACGACCTTCGTTTGCTAGCTTTTGGTCCAACAGAACCTCAGCAGTACGTTCCTCAATTTCCATCATAAGGAATGGGTGTTCAGCGTATGCACGCTTTTCTGGTTTGGCGAGATGTGCCTGTAAATTAGTGGAGAGGACCTGTTGTTGTTGAGCAGCTGTTATGTAATTGTTCTCTCTCATCCGTTGTAGCACCATTTTCTGGCGCTCCAGTCCGCGACGATACCCTTCCTTGTTAAAAGGAGAGTAGGCCATAGGACTCTGCGGAAGTCCAGCTAAGTAAGAGGCTTCGGCTAGATCAAGATTGCTTGCATCTTTGCCAAAAATCCCTTTTGCGGCTGCTTGAACGCCATAAATGTTAGAGCCATTGGCGTCCTTACCAAAATAAACGTCATTCATGTAAGCTTCTAAAATTTGATTCTTGCTAAACATTCTTTCGATTCGTATGGCATGAAGAATTTCTTTCGCTTTTCGTTTATGGCTTACTTCAGGTGAGAGGATGGTACGTTTAATCAATTGTTGTGTAAGAGTACTACCACCTGTTATAACACTTTGTTTAGTAAGCTCTTGAATGGTTCCACGTAAGGTAGATTGAATAACTATTCCATTATGTTCATAGAAATACTTGTCCTCTGTGGCAATGATGGCGTTAATGAGCGCGGGTGAAATCTCCGAAATCTTCACCATCCGGCGATCTTCTCCCTTAGCTCGAAGCTGACCGATCAAGGAACCATCTTGATAGTAGGCGAACCCTGTTTGAAACTTGCTAAACAAGAGCTCTTGAATCTCTTCTTTGTTTCGGATCGGCTCATCATTCACAAGAGCGGCTATGTAGCCCGTAGCAACTCCACCTGCGAGAAACAGCCCCATAAATCCTAACAAAAAACAGTATGCAAGAACTACTCGTACAGGGTGCTTCTTTCTGCCGCGCTGCCCTATTTTGCGTCTAGGCCTCTTGGCAGAAGCATCTTTATTCTGCATATACGTCCTTTCCCCCTTAAAAGATCAGCCCCATTATACCATAAGTAAAAATACTGGGGTAGAATCATGTCGAGCCATAGGTAATTTGAGTGTAAAATGACCGATAACCATGAATGAAGGCATTTGTAGGTCAGAATCACATCCATATCTGGCAATGCTAGCTGGCGTATGAAAAATAGAATGATAGAGTAAGCTGAACCTCTCTTTTCCAGCAAATAAGCCCTTCTATACTAGATTTTCCCTGTAAATAAGCTATTGTTACGTAAACGAAAAAACTCTCCCTAATAATTGACGCAAATGTAACGTCAAGGTTTCGGAATACTAGGCTATTCCTCTAAATTTTGATGTTTCTGACTTTATCCTAAGATAGCTGATGACACATAAGAGTCTTTATAAACGCAATAGACCTAGGGGATGGGAAGCGAGGATTTAATCGAATATTGTCGCGTACAAATAAAAAAGCTCCACACCCAAAGGATGTGAAGCTTGATGTTTCCAAGTAAAGACTAACGGCTGTACCACTCAACGATCAGAGTTTCGTTGATTTCAGCAGGCATTTCAGAACGGTCTGGTAGACGTGTGAAAGTACCTTCTACTTTGTTATCATCGAAAGTGATGAAGTTTGGTACGAAAGTGCGAGCTTCCAAAGATTCTTTTACGATAGCAAGGCCACGAGATTTTTCACGAAGAGTGATAACATCTCCTGGTTGTACGCGGTAAGAAGCGATGTCAACTTTTTTACCATTAACAGTCATGTGACCATGGTTAACCAACTGACGAGCAGCTGGGCGAGTTGCAGCAAAGCCCATACGGAAAACTACGTTATCAAGGCGGGATTCAAGAAGCTTCATGAAGTTCTCACCCAATACGCCTCTCATTTTTTGAGCGTGTTCGAAAGTGCGACGGAATTGCTTTTCGTTTACACCGAACATATGACGTAGTTTTTGTTTTTCTTGTAACTGAATACCGTACTCAGTCAATTTACGACGGCTTTGACCGTGTTGTCCTGGTGCGTAGTTACGTTTAAGATCTTTTCCTGTTCCATCTAGAGAGATACCTAGACGGCGAGCCAGCTTGTGGCGTGGTCCTGTATAACGAGACATATGCTCATTCTCCTTTAAGTTGGATTCGTAGGTGTTTACTTCCAAAAGGCAAGTTTCATCTTCATACACGAACTTCAGACGGTAGCGTTTCTGCATCGTGCTCCTCTTGAAAAACAGCCGCAGTCAAAAGGCAAAGGGGGTGAAACTAAAAGGCAAGCCTCGTATTCCTTTTGTTTTTACCTACAATCAATGCTACCCTATTCAAACATAACTCTTATTTTATATGCTGGGTCTAGGTAAAGTCAAGAGATTGTCTTAGAATAACAGCCGGAATCCGCTGGGAAAATCAAAGCTTGCAGATGACTAATGCCGAGACTTAGTATATATAGATCCTTCAGGCATCATTTTATTGTAAACCTCTAAGAATTTCTGGAAATAGATAGCGGCCTCCTCACGAGTCACAGATGCATCTGGCTTAAAGCTTTGATCAATCGTTTCCATAATTCCAAGTGCGGTAACGATTGAAATAGAACCCTTCTCCTTTACATTGGCTGTATCCGTAGAAGATGCTACAAAGAGATTTGGTAGCTCAGCTAGGGAATGATAGCCCAGAGCTCGGGTGAACGATTCTGCTAATTCAGCCCTCGTAATCGGTTTTTCTGGTTGCAGGCTCTTGGTTTGGGGAATATATCCGCGTGCAAGGGCGAACTCAATAGCTCCAAAGTATGGAGAAGTAGCAGGGACATCATGAAAGCTGGCTTGTTTTGGTATAAATTCATCATCATAATTTCCATTGCTTAGGATAGCTACTAGCATCTTGATTATCTCACCGCGCTTTATGGGCTCTTTAGGCTTTATCTCTCCATCTATAGGTTCAATTGCATTGTACTCGTACAGAATCCGTAATGCTTTTTGCTTGTCAGTAGGAAGCTTCTGCAAATCCTCTGGTTCTGTCTGATTTACTTCCACAGGTTTATTAAAATATAAATGAATCCACTTACCAGTGATTGCGTCTAGCGTAAGACTGTTGCTAGACGGTTGTAGTGTATAGACGAGAGTCAAGGGATTTGACTTTGACGACTGTTGATTTTTATCACGATGATCCTCTTGTTTCACTTGATAAGTTAATGTAACCTCCAGTTGCTGTAGCCATTTTTCTTTCGCTTCTTCTAGAGAAAGGTAATCAGGTGATTTTTCTGGGAAGTTAACTTGACTAATTGAAGAAGAAAATGAAAGTAATTCCCCGGTTTGTTGATCTAGGATGACACTGGCTCCCTCTGCTGAAAGCATGATTCCGTGAATATATCGCTGGAACATAAAGGAACTTTCCAGTGTATCGTTATAGTCAGGTTGATCATCATGATCAACCTTATCTAAATATAAGGTTTGAGCTTGATAAGGAGCTAATTTTTTTACGTTCTCTATAGCAAGTTGTTGTAATTTCTCTGGTGCTATTGAAGCTTTGTTTGTATCTTTGTTCCTTTTCTCCACGTTGAGGTAGTAATTCAGTACGTTTCCATTTTTTTCGTCAATCATGAGAGAAATGGTGTCAATCTCATGATTTTGTGTTTTTCGTTCAAAGGATAGATTCCAAAAGGCTTCTTTCTCTCTATCTTTCTTCTGATAGATTGCCTCTGTTAATTTCCAGTTCCCCAACGGAATTAATTTTTGGGCTAGCTCGACTGCTTGTGCTTGTGTTAATTGTTTTCCCTGATGCAAAGGAGGCAGTGGCTTGTCAACTATAGGCGAACGCTTGTTGGGATTACTAGACACAGATGAAGAAGGTTTTTCTAAAAATGTACCAGTGATCGCATCTATAGCTAATTCCTTTTCATAATCATAGGTTAGTCGAGGATCAGTTCTTTGTGTTTCTGTAGAATCTGGTATTTTATAGCTTAAAGTAATAAAAGGGCTTTCTTTAAAAATTTTAGTAGCTTCCTCAGGAGATATTTTCTTTGAATCAGCAGGGAAATTCAAATCTTCACTCCATGTAGAAAAGTAAGATACAATTGTCCCATTAGGGTTGACTGTAACTCTTACAGAATCATCAGGAAAAGGTATTCCGTTTATTTGTCTTTGGTAGGTAAAAATGTATTCTGTAGAGGTAAGTGCTGTTCTGTTATCTGAAAGAGGTGTAGGCTTCAAGGAAATACTTGATAATTTTTTGCCAGCATGTTTACGTAGAAACGCTTCGGCTGCTTGTTGAGCTTGCTCTAGTGAGATAGGTTTCTTGCTTTTATTTGCTAAGAGAGAATGATGTGAAATAGAATAGCTATTTAATTCGCCTGAGTTTGCATTGATTTCGACTAGTAAAGAGAATGGCTTTCTTCGATCAATGTTACCACTACTCTCCCAAGCAAACGTCCAAGTGGGAGATAAATTCATATCTTCATTTAATGTAAAGTGGCTATCGGTTGGAACTGGATTCATGCTGGACCATTCCTTTGCGAACTCAGACGCGATAGCGAGTGCTTGTTCTCTTGTTAATTGGGACTTGCTCACTAGAGGAGCTGTGGGTTGGAGATGCTGTTGGGTTGATTTTGTGTTTGTGTTAGCTTCAACGACTGAGCCTGAAAGTAGCAACATGCCTGATAAGCTAAGTAGGCCTATTGGACGGATCAATGAATGCATAAATAAAACCTCCTAAACCTGCAATGTGTAATGTATGTACATGAAACTGACATATATATAACGGTAACAACAGGGAGGCAATGAGACGAGGAAGTCATGCTGGCGTCGTATAAAGAACTAGAACGAAAGAGGAGTTTTGAGCATTTCAGTGGAATTTAAAAATTAGGAAAAATGTGTTATTGAATTTTGAAGATTCTAGTATCTCGTGATTATATCCATTATAATTAAATTGTACATATTCATGCAAGGAAAGTAGGGTGTCTTACTATCATGGAAACCATCGTATACTTAATCCGACATGGAGAAACGGATTGGAATCATATACAGAAAATACAAGGTCATACGGATACCGATTTAAACGAGCTAGGGTATATGCAAGCGGAAAAGCTGGCGAATCGTCTTGCTTCAGAAGGCTTTGCTCATGTGTATTCAAGCGATTTAAAACGTGCCTTTGAGACGGCGAAACGTGTAGGAGAACGTCAGCAGACTCCTGTTCCTGTCACGAAAGTACGCGGATTACGTGAGCGTTGCTATGGCGATTGGGAGGGGCGCCACCTTGCTGATGTACAAAAGGATATGCTAAATGTTGAACCACATCAGTCAATCTGCGGGATTGAATCCTATCACGCTATGCAAAAGAGAGCTGATCGTGTTCTAAGCGAAATTATTGAGAAACATCCCGGTCAAAAAATTGCCGTTGTAAGCCACGGTGGTTTGATTAATGCTTTTCTGCATTATATTACTGAAGGTCAGCTTGGTACGGGGATCACTAAAATTGGCAATACGGGAATCACCATTTTGCATGTGGAGAATAAATCGTGGAAAGTTATGGAGATAAGTCGAGTTGACCATCTAGAGGAAACCATAACCGATTAATGATTAATATAGAGGAAGAAGGAATCAGCATTGCGGACACGAACGCAAATAGGAACAGTAGGTAAATTATTTGATAGCGTTGTTCCCTTTTTTCTGCCTTCTTGGCCCATACAAGCACCAGGGCTCCTTTTCTTTGCTACTCCAGAGCGTGGTGTAATCGCTACTTATGAATTGGGAACACTCCCGGCACATTTGCCTCCAACTTTTTTTCAAGATGCTATGGAGGAGCTAGTTAAACAGGAGGTAACCAAAGCTTGGAAAAACGGCCAGGTAATTAGTAAGGAGCGAGTTACTTCTGAGTGTGGTGATTACAAATGGCTGTTGCAAGCCTTAGGTCCTCAACCAGATGATATACATGCGATTGCAGGCATTCTTACTTGTGCACAGGAAGCTTTGGTCAATATACGAACCTACGGTGAAATGGTAAAAGGATTATATTCGCTTGGGTATAAAGGGTTTATTCAGCGCATGGCCAGTGAGATCGTAGTGGAAGCGAGCAAATGTAAGGAAGCCACTCCATTTATGAAGACAGTTGTTAACGGTTTACACGGTATGGTGGGAAGGGGGCATTGTTCGCTTATTAAATTGGATGAAAGTGGACATTTATTGCCGCAGGAGCGTTACACAACAGATTCCGCTGTATACGCAGGCTCTAAAATACATCAGGTGTTACATTGCTTTGTATCTAAAAAAGCAGAGATTTATCAAGAAGATTCCCGCGTTGCGATGTATCCAATTTATGTGGAGGATGAACCGATCGCGGCACTTATTCTTCATGTAGCCGATCAAGAACAGCAATGCTTAGATAAATTGGATATCGAGCTACTTCATTCGACTGGGGAGCAGGTCAGCCATCAGTTGCATAGGACTTTACACATGCATGATATCTTACGGGAAACTCAAAAGAAGGAGCTTCTTTATCAACTGACAAAACAAATTCATGCCTCGATTGACGTAAATGACGTACTAGCTGGAGTGCTTGCAAGTATCAAGCAATTATATCCGTATTTTTCAGCGGAACTGTATCTTACTATGGAAATGGAAACAAATCTACCAATCAAGACCTTTTCCTTAAAAAAACAACATAATCAGGTCAGTCAGCAGGCTTATCTGGAAGGAAAGCTAATGTTGGGCCAAGAGATCATAGATGGGCAAGCGATTACTTTTGTCGCTGCTCCGTTACATGGGAGACAAGGAATTTATGGGATTCTCCAATTGGCCACCCATGAAATCATTAATTTATCCGCGAAAGAGACCGAATTTATTTCTATTTTAGCGGAAACAGCAGGTAACGCCTTTGAAAACGCTCAGTTGTATCAGCAATCACGCGACATGGTTCGTGAATTGCGCTTAATCAATGAGATGGCCCAGCAGATTAATCGTAGTTTGAACATGATAGATATACTTGAGTTCGTGATTAAGATGCTGCATCGAACGTTTGATGCGAGCTATTCTGCTATCCTGCAAAAAGCATCAGACGGTGAGCGGATGCAAATCATCTCTTCATCCAAGAACGATCAGATCGGACAATTCGTACCCATTTCGGCTACTCCGATTGCTGAAATTATAATTGATAAGCGGAAAATTCTGCCCTCTTCCGACAGCTTTACTCATTTACCTCATCATTTATTTCCCTATCATTCTGTGATGGGGGTTCCTTTGTTGCAAGATTCAGAAGTATCAGGACTCTTACTGGTAGCAGATCATAAGCCTAATTTCTTTACCTATGATGACTATAAATTACTGGAATTATTTGGGCAACACACCAGCCTAGCTATTACTAATGCTCTCTTGCTTAGTGAAGTGGAACGCATGGTTATCACTGATAATTTAACAGGGCTTTTTACACGTAGATACTTAAATGAGAACGTGAAGAAATCCTTACTTGCAGATGAGCAGGGTTCCTTAATTTTAATTGATATTGATTACTTCAAAAGAATTAATGATACCTATGGCCACCTTGTTGGAGACGAAATATTGTATCAGGTAGCTTCTGTTATTAAGAACTGTATTAGGGACAGCGATATTCCAGCAAGATGGGGCGGCGAAGAGATAGCGATTTACCTGCCGCATGTTGATGTGCTGATTGCCAGTAAAATAGCAGAACGCATTCGTATTCGTGTGCAGCAGGAAAGTAAACCAAGTGTTACGATTTCCTGCGGCGTTGCTATGTGGAGCAGGGATGTTCAACGAAATCGCTCGGCAGAAGAACTGTTTCACGATGCAGATGTGGCCTTATATAAAGCAAAGCAAGAGGGGCGAAATCAGGTAAGAAAGAGTGAGTCGAGTAAAATATGGTAGGCTATGGGAAAATGCTATCCGTAAAAATCTGGGGGAGATAGGATGTCTGCCGTATCAAAGAATAGATTGTCAAAGGCCGCTACAGAGATAGCAAAGGGAGTGTATCAAATTTCTCTGCCTACTCCATTTACAGTAGGAGATGTGAACGTATATGTAATTGAAGGTCAAGAATGTATCACGCTAGTCGATGTAGGTCCGTTAACAGAAGAGGCGTGGAGTAGTTTAGAGAATGGACTAGCCTCGATTGGATATCGGGTGGAAGACGTGGGTCAAATTGTGCTTACACATCACCATGTGGACCATATTGGACAATTGGAGAAGGTAAAACAGCTATCACAAGCAAAGGTATATGCTCATCCTCTGGCAGCACCATATGTTGAACAAGATGAGGAATTCATGCAGTTCCATGATGAATTTTTTATTACTTTGTATAAAGAGTGTGGACTACCAGAGGAATTGCTATCTGTTGTGGAAAAATTTCGCAGGATGATGGCCACCTTCCAAGAGAAAAGCAAGGTGGATGAATCTCTTGTTCATGAGCAAGCCTTGCCTCATTTTCCTGAGTGGCAAGTATTATTTACACCAGGACATTCTCAGTCTCATTTATCACTATATCGGGCCTCTGATCAATTATTGATAGCGGGGGATCATCTGATCTCTTCCATTTCTTCCAATGCATTTATTGAACCACCACGAGATCGTAGCATGACTCGACCGCTAACATTAGTGCAGTACCGGACCGCCTTGGAGATGTGTGCAGGGATGGATATTAAGCTAGTGGTTTCTGGACATGGTGAACCGATCGAGAATAGTCGCGAGCTGATTTTTGAGCGATTGCAGAAGACCTGGGAGCGTACCAATGCGATCCGCCGTTTTTTGCATGATGGTCCAAAGACAGCCTTTGAATTAGCTGTCCTTTTATTTCCGCTGCTCTACCTCAAGGAATTGCCTCTCGTTATTTCTGAAACCTTGGGACATATTGACTTACTAGTGATGGTTCATCAGATACACGTACAAAATAAAGAGGGCGTTCTCTATTATTCACTATAATTCTTCCTTCAGTAAAAGTCCTTTCCTGTTAGACAAAGCGGGTAAGGACTTTTTAGTGAAATGAATCCTCTCCCTCCTATCTTGCGTCTTTCTATGTAGAGAGAGTGAGTAAGGAACTAGTAGTAAGGTAATTTTATACATAGCTTTTATTGTCGAAAGAACAGGGAAGCACCCTTTTTTTGCATGTCGATCTGTACTATAATAAATGAGTTCCTATTCAAGATAGAGAGGTGGATGGATGATCAAAATCATTCTTCCGTTACTCTTACCTTTTACTAGTTCTTTTTTAGTAACGTAGATGAAACGAGGGAACATATTGGTACAGGAGAATCTGCAAACGTATTGCTCATTATATACACTCTTTTGGCATTTGGGCGATTGTGGTAAGCTGTATTATCGCCGTCCTACTAACCTTCTTTCCGTTTTGTCCCCTTTTTATTGCTTGTAGGTGTAATGGTTCTGATATTTGGCGAGATAGCCAGCTTTTTTATTACATGGCTGTCTACGACTTAGGGGCTACTCTCCGCTTTTTTATGGTTCGGTACCTGATCCTCTTTTGATTGGGCCAAAAAAAGTGAGCCAGCAGCCTTTTTTGCTAGATGTAATCGCTCTTTACGGTTTACAGCATGATTTGGCAAGATATCAACACACCATCTTAGAGGCTACAATGGGACATGATTTTTAGAATTTCACGCTCATACACTGCGTTTTTGCTGAGGACTGCCGTTTTAGGTAAGTTCATATGGCTTGGATCTATCGTAGGAAAAAAACGGAGAAGAAGTAGCCGAGGATGATAAAGATGAGAACTGAACAGCATAACACGAAAGAAAGAATACTGGTAGCCGCAGCCTCATTATTTTATTCACAGGGATATGATCGTACTACTGTGCGTCAAATTGCTGAGAAGGCTCAGGTTAACGTTGCTTTAATTTCTTACCATTTTCAAGGCAAGCAGGGAGTTTTGGAAAAGCTGATCAGCCACTATTATGATCATTTTTTCCAAATCGTACAGGAGCAATGGGAGAGGGAAAAGCCGCAGGATTCGATGGGACAGTTAGAAAAGATCGTAAGGTTATTTATTTTTTATCAACATGAACATGCGTTGGTAACTAGGCTAATTCAGCGGGAATTAAGTGTGGAATCCATGCTCGCACGAGAGGTAATGACCGTCTATATACATCAATTGAAGCATTGCTTTGCTACCGTGATAGAAGATGGGATACGGACAGGGGAGTTTCGAGGTGTCGGTGTCGATGCTGTTTTGATGAATCTTTCCAGTATTTTGACCTATCCATACCTGAATCCACAAATTGTCCGTGAAGTATATTATTTAGAACCGGGTTCTGCTGATTTTTGTGAATGGCTTGTCACCTCAAGCGTTCAATTTTTGCGTTCCCTCTTAGTACATACAAGTTGAATGAGAAACAAGTTGGTAAAGGGGTTGTCCAACCGTGAAAAAAAGGCTGTTGTTGTTATGTCTTGCCGGTACTCTTTGCTTTCACAATGTGGCAATGGCGTCTCCATTTCCGAAGAAGACGAGTGACATTGTACAAGACCAAGCAAAGATTTTTAAAAAAGATGAACGAAAAAATCTTGAAGAATCACTTAAACAAACACCGGGTAACTATAAGGTTGTTGTAGTCGAAAGTACAGAGCCAGAAGCAAAGTCTCCTGATGAGTATGCGCAGAAGCTCTATGCTGAGTATAAATTAGAAGAAGATTCCCTTTTGATGGTGTTGGACAAGCAAAAGAAGGATTTAGGTGTTTATGCCGGCCCTAAGCTTGTTCAACAAGGAGCAAAATCCGAGTTATTAAAGGGGAAATTGACCGCTTATTTCGATCCTTGGAAGAACACGGATAAATTTGATCAGGGTATCTCTCAATTTGCCAAGGAAGTTCAGAGTGAATTGAGTAAATTGCCAAAGCCTGCGGAAACAGCGACTGCGACTGATGTAGATCCAAATATCGAATCTCAGGAAAATACATTGTTGAATTGGCTGCCGTGGTGGGTATTTGTTTTGGCAGGAGCTTTGTTTGTGGGACTCATTTATTTGATGATACTCACGATGCGTCGTCGTACGCTTATGCGTGATATTGATGAACTAGAAGATTGGAAAGATGAATTGCTGGAAAAAATTGAAAAAATAGAAGTGGAAAAAAATAAGCGTCGCGTGTCAGGGGTGACTGAGGAACGCTATGTAGCCCTTGCAGCACGTAAGGAAAAACTGCTTGGAACCAGTATTCCTGATATCGAAATGTTGATTATAGAAGCGGATGAAGCTTGTGATCGTTTCCGTTTTAAAGTAGCCAATAACCTGATTCTTGAAGGCGAAACGATGCTCAATGACATTGAGGATGAACTAGAAGATCTTAAGAATGATACGACTCAGGTTGTACAAGCTAAAAATGAGAATAAGCAAGCGATACCAGAGCTTGAAAAGATGCTAGAACAGGTGGAACGAAAACTGTCTGATGTAAGATTGGAGTATGGCCTTTCCTTCCATGAATTAAAAACCGATTTAGATCGCGTTGGCGAAATGAAGGCAACAATTAAATCTGCTATTGCTAGTGGAGATAATGTCAAAGCGGCAGAAGTAGCTTTTGAAGCTCACTCTATTTTAAGAGAAACGAGCGACTTATTAGAACAGCTACCTACCTATGTCAATCAAGTGCGTACCGAAATGAAAGAAGAGCTGCATCAGCTTGAACAGGATATCGAGACTGCATTAGGTGGTCAGTATGATCTGAACCAAACGGCGTTAGATGAGGAATTGCTACAAGTAAAACAATTGGTGACCTCTGCTGGGAATGCATTAGAAGAGGGCAATTTCCACATGCTGCAAACACATGTAAAAGCATTCGTCTTAAAGGTGGAATCGATTTACAGCAATCTGGAACAAGCCGTGCTTGGAGAAAAAGGGGAGGGGCTTACCGAGCAGGCTCAGCCCGTAGAGTCCTCATCTACTCTAACACATGAGGATACCTTCAAAGAGCTTGCAGATGACCATCAAGAAGTCACTGCCGAGAATACAAGGGAAGCTATTCAGGAAAATGTCGAACGAAGCAATGAAGAACCGAGGGAAGAGACAGATCATCCTGCTACTCAACCTTCTGATGCGGCAGATACGACGGTAGCATACCGGGAAGCCGCGGTAAGTGAAACAATGACAGAGGACGCGCCTGCTGCAAAGCAAAGTGCCCCTGCTCCGCAAAGTGATCTACAAAAGAGCCGTTCTCTTATAAATAGCAGGAAGCGGGGACAAGCGGACGGAGAAGAGCAGCATGAGTATGAGTTGGTCATGCCGAAAATTCCTAAACCAATGTCACAGGAATCTGAGAAGCTGGTTAAAATTGAGGAAAGACCATTTATTGAAACAGAAGATGATATTTTGGACGAAATGGAGCGTATCTCAGGCGAATTAATATGTATCCGACAGCGCATTAAGCGTAGTTACTTGCCGGGTGTACCAGATGATTTGAAAACAAAGTTTGATACTGTTGTCGGTCTATTAGGGCAAATTCAGCTACGAATGGAGAATACTCGATATGACATTCGTGAGGTTGCTTATTATCTGGAAGAGGCACATGAACAGCTAATGGATACACATTACATGGCTGAAAATACTATTGCAGCTTGCCAATCAGCGGAGGGGGCTATTCAATACACGAATCGCTACCGACGCTTAAATCGTCAGGTAAATGAATTGCTAACAAAATCAGAACAAGCTTTCCGTCAGTTGTATTTTACCGAAGCCTACCAGTTGGCAGAAGAAGCTCGCCTGATTATTGAGGGTGATCATGATGACGATGCAGGCGGGCGCTGGATGCTACGTAAGAAAAAAAGAGGAGAGCGTTAGTCGATGAATGATCCTATGCCGTATGTTTTGCTGGTAGCAGGCGTAGTAGTTGCCATCCAGCCTACAACCAAACGGTGGAAGCGACGCTTGAGCGCTCATTTCGCAGGTAACGAAAAACGCGTGAAGCAACGAGCGAATACGTTTTATCTGTTGGGTGTATCATGTGTGATACTGGGATGCTTTTTGCTACTGCGTACTTTAGTCAGCTAGCAAGAGGAATAGGTTTCACTAGACATAGGTTCGTCATGATAAGGGAAGGCACGTCTTTTTTAAAGGCGTGCTTTTTTGTTGATGATGTGTAAAAAAAAAGAAGCGTCAACGATCGACGCTTCTAAAGATAAAGATAAAGGGAGTAGAGGTGTGAGAATCAGTAACCAACTACTTTTAGGGGGAGTAGGGTTCTGAGACGCTCTTCTGGGAGGAAGAGCAATTAGTAATATATTCCCCAATAAAATAGATCGTTAAACATGTATTTTAAAAAAATGTACGTCTTCTACTATTTGTCTAAAAGTTGAGTAGACTCCCGATAACTAGCTTGATAAGGAGTATTGAGACGCATGTAGGCCTGCTACATAACCAGAAGAAAAGGCGATGGTTATGTTATATCCACCTGTATGTGCATGGACATCAAGAACTTCTCCAGCGAAGAATAGACCAGCAGCTTTTTTAGACTGCATTGTTTTCGGGTCTACTTCCTTAGTATGTATGCCACCGCCTGTAATGAAGGCTTCTTCCAGCGACAGGGTTCCAACGATTGTTAACGGAAATGATTTCAGAAGACGACCGAAATTTTGCCATTTTTGTTTGTTAAGATGACTGAAGGTGGTTTCTTCTTCTAGCTCTGTTTTCTGCAAAAGAACAGGGATAAGCCTTTCCGGCACATAGCCCTTTAAAGCGTTTTTGATCGCCTTTTTCGGTTGTTCCTCACAAAGCTTCCAAGTTTCCTGGGAAATGATGTCGATTGAACGCCCAGGAAATAAATCAATTGTCAGTTGGAGAGGAACGGCGCCGAATTTACGCTGAGTAACGGATACATAATGCCCTAAACGTAGGACAGCCGGACCTGATAAACCGAAATGAGTAAAGATCATATCTCCTTCTTGTGTAGTTACCCTCTTTCCTTTTGGATCAGTAAGGGTTAGTTCGACCTCGCGTAAAGAGAGACCCTGTAACGTTTTTTGTTTAATGATCTCATCACTTGCTCGTAATGGTACCTCTGTTGGATATAGATCAGTAATGGTATGGCCTGCTGCTTTTGCCCACTTATAGCCATCACCGGTGGAGCCTGTTTTAGGAACAGAGCATCCGCCTGCTGCTATAATAACGGCCTTTGTCTTCAGAATCTCTCCGTTCTTTAATTCAACCCCTGTGCAGGCATCTTGTTCATACAGGACACGCTCTACCTCTGCATGCAGACGGATGTGAACTCCCTCCTGTTTTAACTGATTAACAAGAGCGTTGGCTACAGTAATAGCCTTATCTGTCGTTGGAAACATTCGACCACGATCTTCCTCTTTCAAGGAAACCCCTATTCCTTCAAAAAAGAAGATAATATCCTGATTGTTAAATTGGGCAAAGGCACTGTGCATAAAACGACCATTTCCCGGAATTTGTTTAATCAGTTCTTCTAACTCCTTAGCATTCGTGACATTACAGCGTCCGCCACCTGAAATGATCAGTTTGCGTCCTAGTTTTTCACCTTTTTCAAGCAGACAGACACTGGCTCCGTGCTTGGCAGCTGAATAGGCGGCCATAAGCCCCGCGGGACCGCCACCGATAACAATGCAATCAAATCTTTCTTTCTTCATGAAATGTTCATCCTTTTATTTACTGTATAGAGTAATAAGCACATTTTTCTCCATCATTACACAAGATGTGATAAGGAGATATTGACTGGGCAAACTAGATGTAAGTCAAATCAAGTATGCCAATACATTCAAAAAAGCCATTCTACATGGTTTCTACCAGTATTTTCTACAGTGGTACTCCTCAGGCTTCCCTTACTTACATGGTTGCATAAGTCTAACAGGTAGTCGATAATGGAAAAGTATACAGTTGTCTTTACATAGAATACAACAAAAAAGACTCAGTTTGGGAGGATCAAGGTAATGGCCGATCAATTTCAGTTGGATTTATGGAGAAAATTAACAGAAGCGCCTGGTGCTCCGGGATTTGAAGGACCTGTCCGCTCCATTATGAAAGAATATATCTCCTCTTATACAGAAGAAGTCACCTATGATAATATGGGAAGTATTTTTGGAGTGAAGCGCGGGGATGAACAAGGACCTCGTATTATGGTTGCAGGCCATATGGACGAAGTAGGGTTTATGGTAACCCAAATATCCGATAAAGGTTTTATTTCCTTTCAGCCATTAGGTGGTTGGTGGAGTCAGGTATTATTGGCCCAACGAGTTCAAATTATTACAGAAAATGGCCCGATTATCGGGGTAATTAGTTCCATTCCACCACATGTATTAAGTGAAGATATGCGCAATCGCCCAATGGATATGAAGAAAATGTATATTGATATCGGTTGTGATACGAAAGAGGAAGTTCTTAAGGCAGGGGTTAAACCAGGACATCCAATCGTGCCGATTTGCCCCTTTACCCAAATGGCTGACCCGAAAAAATTCATGGCAAAAGCTTGGGATAACCGTTATGGATGCGCCCTTTCATTAGAGTTACTAAAAGAATTACACGAAAATCCACAGCATCCTAACGTTATCTATGCAGGTGCTACCGTACAGGAAGAAGTCGGTTTACGTGGTGCAAAGACAGCGGCTCACATGATTGACCCTGACATGTTTATTGCATTAGATGCTAGCCCGGCTGGCGACATTCCTGGTGTGACAGATGGCATGGGTAAATTGGGGGATGGCTTACTATTACGTATTTTGGATCGTACAATGATTATGCAGCCAGGCTTACGTGATTTGTTAATTGATACATGCGAAGAACTAGGGATCAAATACCAATACTTTATTAGTCAAGGTGGGACTGATGCAGGGGCTGTCCATATGCATGGTAAAGGTGTTCCTTCAGTAGTTATTGGTATTCCGTCTCGTTACATTCATAGCCATGCATCCATCATGCATGAAGATGATTATCAAAATGCGAAAAAGCTATTGTTTGCTCTGGTTAAAAAGTTGGATTGGGCTACGCTTGAGGCTACTCGTCGCCGATAAGCGTATGTGAAAGGAAGCGTGATTTTCAATGAATGCCATCAAATTTTATCGCCATGAAACGGCTACAGATGCCGTACTGGAATATAATTTTTATGACCATAAATTTGCTCCAACGAATTTAGTGGTACGTAAGGTATTGATGGCTATGCTTCATTCTGTCCAAAATCGTCTTACTGATTTAGAGGTGGAGTATAACGACAATATGCTGGTGGAAAAAGTAGGGGGAAATGCAGCGAGGATTCTTACACTGCTGGGAGCTTCTACGGAAAATGTACAGAATAATTATCGGGGTGAAACGGTTGTAAGCCGCACTTTTACGGCAAAGATGACGCCTGAACGCTTTCAATATTTTTATGAACTAAAAGATGTTGGTGAGCTATCGCGGTTTGCTCTAAAAGAACAGGAATTAGATCGCATTGTCTCATATTTTAATCAATATTTGTTAGTAGTGATACCTCTTGAGGAGGAAAAACAATTTTTTGAACTGCTTCGGGCCATGCACGTTCCTTACCAGATCCAAGCAGTTCAGAAGTAGGCTGAAGATGTATTTCGTCACAGAAAGTATTGAATGCACAGCGCAGTATAATCTATGAATCAACTACAAGCTTTATGAGCATCCCTTTTTATTCTGTAGGAGTATTACAGGACAAAGAGGGGTGCTTTTTTGGCTGACATGCTAACAATTCAACTACGTACGAAGCAGGAAAGCCTCCATAGAAAATTAGGGGCTCATTCCATCAAGGAAAGTATCTTTCCTCATATAAAAAGGCTTCCACCTGCCTTACTACTTAGCAAGTGAAAGCCACTCAGAATTATGTGGAAGGACGATCTGGTCCTTCTAATTTTTTGTCACCAAAGCCCGGACGATCGTCTTGAGTTTTCTTTGGCTGTGTATTTGTTTCACTGCGTTCATTGGAGTTATTGGAAAAGCGTTTTTTATCCATATTCATCTTCTTATCATTCCTTTCAAGGTCTTATTATTCCCAAAACAAAAACTTGTACTCAGGCTTATATCTTTTGTATTCCTCAAGTATTGACTCATGAGCTTCATTTTCCATATGAAACAATAGAGAGCAAAACGGTGCTTTATCAAGAAGATTGGCTCCTTGCTGCTTATGATCATCTGTAGAAGAATTCATCGCGCACGCTCCTTTTTAGGGTGTAGAGAAGAGGAAGATTCTTTATTTTTATGACGGGCGTTAGCATAGATAGCAAAAGCGGTCAGAATGGCAACGGAAATTAATGTAATGATGCCGTACATATACCATGGTCGCATACTGCCTACGCCGCCAAGCGACTCAATCATATAGCCACCAAGCGCATTACCTAAAGCACCGCTAATCCCTGTGACTACATTGCCGATCCCATAATAAGCTCCCAATAAAGGAGGCTTAGCAAAATGACCAACTAAACTGTCGAATACAGGTACAGCCAGCATTTCACCAATAATAAACACAACGGCTGCTGCACTAAACGTCCAAAACTGATGAGTAAAGCCCATCGCGAATAGGCCAGCACCAAGGAACAAGGTACCACTGACCATTGCCCAATAAGGACTAATTTTTTCTAAGATATAACGGGCAATAACACCTTGAAATAGAACCACAAAGGTTGAATTAATCGTCCATATCAAGCCTACCTTGGCACCTGTCCCCATAATATGTTGTCCGCGTAATGGAACAACAAGCGGAAATTGAGCATATAACCCCCAAACCAGCAAAGATACCAGACAGAAAAACAAAAAGCTACGATGACCCAATAAACCTTTATACTGACTCCATGATAAGGAATCCTTTTTCGTTTTCTCCTGACGGGCTTTAGGTAAAGCAAATAGAAGAAAAAAGGTCAACAGAATATAAACACCTGCTGCATAAATGAAGACAATTCGATTCGTACTTAATGCAAGTAACGTAATCGTAAGACCCCCAATAATAATACCAATGTTGGCCGCGATTCCACGCCAGGAAAATGCAGTTGTTCGATCTTCTTGTCCTACTACATCAGCTATCTTTGCTTTTATGGCAGGGGCTACTAACCCCATACCACTGCCATTAACGGCCGAAAATACCATAAAAAGCAGAAAGGTTTGGCTTACACTAAAACCAAACATAGCACCTGCTTGAATGGCTGCTCCACTTACCATGACAAGCTTGCGTGACACACGATCAGATAAAAATCCACCAACAAGACTTCCGATTTGGTACATTAAGCTAGCGATAGCAAGAATAAAACCAATTTGACTTGCATGCAAATGGCGTGCTTTTTCCAAGAAGATAGGAAAAATAGGGGTCACCAGAAAGATTGCAATATGCATAAAAAGAGCTGCAATCAACAGAAAGAGAAATGTGCGGTTACCAAGTAAGTGGCGTGCGGTGGCCAAGGTATTGTCCCTCCTCTCTCTTCTGATGTCAGACTTAGTATGTGAAAAGAGGGACGCCCTTTATTCGTAGCCCAAAATGCATGAAACTGGGCAGATGCCTAGAGACTTTTTGTAAACCGTGACATATCCCTATAAAAAGAGGCTAGTAGGAGGGAATTTTATGGGGAGTATTTTTAAATTAGGTGGTCTTGAGATGGTCATTGGGATCATCGTTGTCGTCTTTCTTATCTCCATCGTGTTGGATGATGGATTTGAATAAATAAAAGAGAGAGGTTTTATAAGCTTTACTTTAGCGACAATCATATTTGGCTCTATTCGCGCGTAGGGTAGAGCATACGCAAAATTGGTACAAGTATGAAGCACAAGGAGCGTGAGAAAAGTGGCTCAAGTCATTTTAACGTTTTGTGTTGCTTATGGAATCGTGATTGGGGGATCAATACTAGGAGGAATGGGTGCTTTTTTTAGTGATCGAGCTCCGTTACTTGTCATGTCAGATCTAGCAATCCAGCTCAAAATTATGGGGCTGGTGGGAGCCCTTGGAGGAACATTTGACTCATTTTTACAAATTGAAAAATTATTTGTCGGCAATTTCTCACCTGTTTTAAAACAGCTCATTTATATTTTTGCAGCGTTTATCGGAGCGCATCTCGGAACGATTTCGATGCTATGGCTGACGCAGGGGAAAGCTTCATGACAACTTTACAAGAGGAGCGATTACCTAAAGTACGTCGATATCTTCGGTATATCAGCTTGTTTATTTTAGGAGGTGTCGCAGGAGGAGCGATATTTCTATTTTTATTTATTCAAAGAATGGAAGATCTAATGCTGGAGAACAAAAATTTATATGTATTAAATGATCGTCTCCAAAACGAAATGGATAATCTTAACGAGTTGCATAAAGTAGCACGAAAAAAGCAGAATGTCGTGATTGAAGATGTTGAGATCACCTTTTTAGGACAACGCCCGAACACCTTTGTCGAAGAAGAATTAAAGCATAGCCTAGAAAAAGACTTGGCCCAATTGAAAAGGAAAAAAGTGGAGCAAGTAGGCGAAATGCATGAAATATTGCATGAATTACTGCAAAAAAAAGAGTACATTATCCAAGGAAAGGTCATAGAGGTAAATATAAAAACCCTCGTTATTTCACGGGTTTTGCACTTATATGTAGTGGCTAAAGAGCAACCAAAAACAATCGGATAGATTGTGTATCGCTGTAAGAGAAAAATGCAACAAAACCCCAGCTTGTTCGTATATAGTTATAACAAAATAAGAAGGGCTTTTGGAACGAGGGGGCATGGGGGATGTCGTTATTTAAAAAGATGATGGCGAGTGTAGGAATTGGAGCAGCTACTGTAGACACACGCCTTTTCAAGGAAACATTGCTTCCTGGTGAATTGGTAACAGGCGAGGTTCATATTACGGGAGGAGATATTCAGCAGGATATTGATGAGATTTATATTTATGTTATTACTCATTATGAACGAGAAAATAATCAAAACAAGACAAAAGAAGAATGTATCCTGTTAAAGCATCGTTTGACAGAACCCTTTAGCATTGAACCGCAGGAAACAAAGGTCTATTCGTTTTCATTTCCATTACCTTATGCGACGCCTTTGACGATAGGAAGACAACCGGTCTATTTACGTACAGGCCTAGATATAAAAAATGCAATTGATCCTGGTGACTCGGATTATATTGAGGTACAACCGCATCCGATGATGAGGAACGTATTAGAGGCACTCTCTACATTAGGATTTCAGTTATATAAAGTCGATTGTGAATGGAATCGTCGGCTTGGTCAGCCTTATCCATTTGTACAAGAATTTGAATTTCGGCCACAAGGGCGGTTCCGTAAATATGTAGATGAACTGGAGGTCATTTTCTTTTTACAGGAAAATGAACTAGAGGTTCTGTTAGAGGTTGATAAACGTAAGCGTGGATTTGCAGGCATGCTGGAGGAAGCATTCGATATGGATGAGCGGTATGTGAGGCTGCGTTTAACTGAGCAGGATCAAAATAGACCAGTTCGAGAGCTGACAGCATGGATTGAGCAGATGATTATGAAAAGCATTGGATAGGAAAAAGGCTAGTCGTAACTCCTTGGTATGAGATACAAGCTTGCTTCACACACTAGTCTTGATCTCATCCCAAGGAGTAGAGCATGGTATATATGATACGTAAAGGAGTAGCCTTGCTTATTGGCAGTGGATTACTTGCACTTGGAGTAAACGGTTTCATCATTCCGCATCAATTAATGGACGGCGGCTTGACCGGAATTGCTTTAATAATCAACTATATGGCGGGCTATAAAGTAGGGCTGGTCATGATCGTCATGAGTATTCCAATTTATCTATATGCTTGGTTTACAAAGCGATCTTATTTTTACGATAGTGTTAATGGATTGTTGCTTTCGTCCTTTTTGATTGATTTATTTTCGCCGTTGCAGCATGTCTCTGTATTTACCTCCTGTTCTCTATTATTCAGTAGTATTTTGGGAGGCTTGTTTATTGGCATGGGGATTGGGCTGTTACTTAGATTTAATACAACGACAGATGGATTTGATTTGGTGGCTAAACTTCTATCTGATGTAATACGAATTAATATTGGGATTGTGATCTTTGTATTTGATATCATCATCTTGTTGATAGGCGCACTGCTAGGCGATACGCCCCATTATTTTTATTCTTTTTTAGCGATCATGATCGTATCAGGCATTACTTTTTTGTGGAATCGTCGTGGAATGATCCAGACAGAATAAGTTGAGATTGTTAGTTAGGAAAGCTTGGCAGATGCCAGGCTTTTTTTATTGAGTAACCCCGATTAAGCATCGATTTTCGTCTCAAAATGGTATGCCGTACACCGTCTGAAAAAATTTTTTTCGAATACGAGGTATCAAGGCACATTTTTCAGACAATACTGTGAGCATGAAACATTTAGAGGAGGAATTTTCCAAATGAATTTGTTAGAAAAAACGAGACGAATAAATGCGATGCTTCAAAAGACGATGGGTGGAAACGGGGTATCATATCAGGATATTGCTAAATTGCTCTCTGATATCATCAATTCCAATATGTATATCATCACGGCAGATGGTCAGATTTTAGGAAGTGGTTTTGCACAAGAGATTTCGATTCAGGAAACAGGTCGTTTTACGAGCTTTTTACCTGAAAACTATAAGGAAAAATTATTAGAGATTCATTTCTCAGTAGCTAACGAGGCAGTTCACAGTAACTACAGCATGGTTCCTGCTGAGTGGAAAAATCTGTTCCCTCAAATGATGACCACCATCGTACCGATTAATGCAGGTGGCAGTCGATTAGGAACATTAGTATTAACTCGTGCATTTGGTGCTTTTGAGACGGACGATCTCATCCTAGCTGAGATTGGTGCAACTGTAGTTGGAATGAAAATTGTACGTCAGCGAACAGAACAGATTGAAAATGAAGTTCGTGATAAAACATTTGCTAAGATTGCTTTGTCTTCTCTTTCCTATAGTGAGCAAATTGCGATTGAAAAAATCATGGAGCAATTGGATGCTAAGGAAGGGTTGCTGGTAGCTAGTCAATTAGCGGATCAGGCTGGATTGACCCGTTCTGTGATCGTTAATGCATTGCGTAAGCTTGCTAGTGCAGGAGTTCTTGAATCGCGTTCTCTTGGTATGAAGGGAACCTATATTAAGGTGCTAAATGATAAATTCCATTCTGAGTTAGAAAAATGGAAAACATCATAATCACATAACCCAGTAGTAACGATTACCATGTTCTCCTCCCAGTTGTAAGGCATGCCTATTTCGGGCATGCCTTTTTTTATTATTTTTAATGTTTCATGTGAAACTTTACTGTATTAAAGAAATGATATCTACATGTAGATAATACTAAATATTTTTACTTATTAAATTTTTATATTTAAAAAGTCGTATAATTATGATATCTTTTTGATTAGGAGGTGTACAGCATGAAAGAGCTATGGAGAACTCCATCATTTCGTTGGTTCTGGCTTGGTATCTTTTTATCAGCTGTCGGAAATTCATTTGGATCGTTTGGGGTAAGCTGGTATTTATTACATCGAACAGGTTCTGGAGCGATTATGGGGACTTCTATTTTGTCCTATTATGTACCAGCTCTGATATCTGGATTAATAGCAGGCGTTTTATTGGATCGCATTGATCGAAGGAAACTCATTATTTTTGATAATGTGGTAAGAGGCTCTTTATATGGATTGCTTGTTTTTTTGCTGTCTTTACCAGCCGTACCAGTCGCTACCGTTTATATCATCATGGCCTTAGCTGGTATGTTATCACCACTAAGCAGCACTGGTCAGCAAGCAATGCTCCCGAATTTAATCAAGGATAAGGAACTGCTCATTAAAGCAAATAGCGTGATGAGTGCGCAATGGCAGATTGTTTGGCTTTTTGGGCCTATGCTAGCCGGGTTAGCGGTTACGTTAATCGGACCGGCCAATGTCATTATTATCGATTCAATTAGTTTCTTTTTATGTGCAGCGTGTTTTTTACGAGTTTCCTATACATATAAGCCAAACTCTAACATATCAAGTCAGACAAAAAGAGAGGCATTACTTCATTTTTGGAAAGATCTTGTGGTAGGTTATCGATATATAGGAACGAATTCGATGCTCCTTTCTCTGTTATTCTTTAGTCTGTTTTTTAATATGGGATATTCACCTGTAGAATTATTGCCTGTATACATACAGCAAGTATGGGGGATTGGAAAAGAGGCTTATCAAGGTTATATGCTTACAGCGATAGCGATCGGATCATTGTGTGGTTCGATGCTATTTATCGCCAAGAATTGGAAGTACCCAATTGGAGTGACAGTCGGGGCGATTATTTGTTTGTGGGGATTAACTACATTCCCTCTAGGGTTTACGCAACGCATGGAGATTGCTGTTGTGTGCTTCTTTGTTGGTGGGGTTGTTTTTGCTCCATTTAACGTATTAATTTCAACCTATATTCAAAAACAGGTGCCGAATGAGATTTTGGGGCGAGTTTTAACTGCCAATCGTTCCATCACAGGATTTGGTTTACCTGTTGGAAGTTTCTTATCCGGCCTCCTGGCTTCTTCATTAGGAATGGATCGTATCTTTGTGTATTGTGCCGTGCTATGTATGTTGGTTGGGATCATAGCGATGGTAAGGTTGCGAGCTTTACGATAATTTAGTATTATTTGCGATTCAGCAAGGGTGCGACTCGTTTCATAATAAAATCTGGTAATAAAGGATAAATGAGCGACAGTAGATGGAGACGCTTTGGTAGGGCTACCTCAAAGCGTTTCTGTTTTGTTGCTTTCATTATAGCTTTTGCCGTTTTTTCGGGAGATAGCAGGTAACCACTTACTTTTTGTTTATATGTGCCTGTATTGTCTGCATACATGAGAAATGGCGTATCAATCGGACCAGGTAAGGCACAGGTAACTGAGATGTGTGTAGCAGCTAGCTCATGTCGAAGTGACTCGCTGAATCTTATAACAGCGGCTTTTGTTGCAGCATATACAGCCGTTTTAGCAGAAGCAACACGACCTGCTAGAGAAGCAATATTCACAATCCTAGCTTCTGATTGAGCGAGCATCATAGGCAGGAAAGCACGAGTCATATATAATGTGCCCATTAAATTTGATTCAATGGTCTGGTGAATCTCTTCCAGTGAATGATCTAAAAAGGGCTTAAATAAAGCAGAGCCTGCATTATTGATGAGAATATCGCAACGGCCAAAGCGAATCTTTATCCAAGCAGAAAAGGCTCTTACTGCTTCATTATCGGACAGGTCTAGTTTATAGATGTGAAGCATTGGGGGACGGTTCCATTCACGCTGGACTCTTTTTAGTTTCGTGTGATCTCTGCTTGTAATAACCACATGGTAACCCTCACGAATGTACTCCTTGGCAAGTGCCATCCCAAGTCCACCGGTACCGCCTGTAACAATTACTACTGGTTTACTCATAATGCTACTCATTCACCTCCTATAAAACATCCTACCATTAACGATATTCTATGTAAAAAAAACCTGAAGGGAAAGGTTATAAAAGTCCCTGTCTGGGTGCAGTATAGCCATAGGAGGTGACCAATATGCCAATTGTAAAATGCAGTGTAGCAAGTTGTACGTACTGGGGAGAAGGAAACAATTGTATTGCTGATGCTATTATGGTGGACATTGATCCTCATGCAAACAAAGATTATGATGCTGAATTTGCAAACGAGTTCGGTTATGATACCGAGCACCGTGATTATGCAACAACTTCTCGAGAAACCTGTTGTCATACGTTCAAGCCAAAGGCGTAATCGCTTCCTAGGTTGAAAGAATCCCCCTGCCGAAAGTGGGTTAGATTTTGGCAGGGGGATTCAATGTGTAGCGACAAAGAAAAAGGACGTAATCTCTGATCAGATACGTCATACCGCGGGGAAACTTATATTTTCCTTAAATCGAATTTGATCATACTGTATTGAAGTATTATAAAAGAAGATCGTTCTATGCCTTAGCTACTTTTAGTAAGGTGCAGAGCGATCTTTTTTATTCTGTACAGTTGCTGATCAGTAGTGCCGGTCTTATACCATTGCTTTGTCTTTTACGAACAGTGTAGAGAAGGCTGTGCGTGCTTTTTTCACTCTATAAAACTTGTTCAATTGGTTAAAAGCTTCAGTAATAGAACTATCGGATTAACTAAAATGGTTTTGAAAAATCAATTTTTCTTAGATATTTACACTATTATTTTATGTTGATTTTTTGACCGGTGCATATGTGTAGTACAGAGATGACCCTGTCATTTTATGGAAACACCGACAATTCAAGAATGGAATTGCCGATGTTTGAAAAGTGATAAGGAGTTACGTAACTACAAATTCAACAATGATTGGTGTACCTGGATCGAGCGCATCTCCACCAGGAATTGTGATTGCTGTCGACGTGACAGAAGAAGTATCGGCTGTTTGAAGTACGGCATTTATATAAAGATTGTAGTAGGAAAATGATGCTGGAAATGCTGTCGCGGCCGCACCAGCGTCATTAGTGAAAACTGTTGATGCAATTGAAAATGTAGCGCCTGTACCTGTTCCAGCTCCTGCAGTAGACGCAAATCTTCTACCGGCAATAAAAGGTTTTGTAATCGCCATTTTACATGCACCTCCTCTCTATTATATTAAATGTAAGTAATTGAATAAAGGACAGGGCGGATCAATTGATCGCTCTGAATCATTTTTAGAGAATTACCTGAACCGTAAAATGAACAATTTCTACAATGATTGGACTTCCTAAAAAAATCGTACCTCCTTTTGAATAGATAATAAGAGCATTTGGATTTACTACATATAGACTGCCTTCCTGCAATATCCCGTTGATGTATAAATTGTTATAGCTATTTTGCCCGAGTCCAATAAATTCTGTACTCAAGTTACCTAAATCATTAGTAAATTGAGTAGCGAGAATAACTGTAGGAGTAGTTAGTTCGATATCTGAGCTGGCGGTAAAAAAGTATCGATTAACAGTTGGGAAAATACTAATGGAATTGATGGATCCGGTAGGTCCCTGGGGTCCTGTAGGTCCAGTGATGCCTTGAGGTCCGGTAATGCCTTGGGGTCCGGTGATGCCTTGGGGTCCAGTAACGCCTTGAGGTCCGGTGATACCTTGAGGTCCAGTGATGCCTTGAGGTCCAGTAGTCCCCTGAGGTCCAGTGATCCCCTGAGGTCCAGTAGTCCCTTGAGGTCCAGTAATGCCTTGAGGTCCAGTAACGCCCTGAGGTCCAGTGATGCCTTGAGGTCCAGTGATGCCTTGGGGTCCAGTAACGCCTTGAGGTCCGGTGATGCCTTGAGGTCCGGTGATGCCTTGAGGTCCAGTGATGCCTTGGGGTCCAGTGATGCCTTGAGGTCCAGTAATCCCCTGGGGTCCAGTAGTCCCTTGAGGTCCAGTAATCCCCTGAGTTCCAGTAACGCCTTGAGGTCCGGTAGCGCCTTGGGGTCCAGTAACGCCTTGAGGTCCGGTAACGCCTTGGGGTCCAGTAACGCCTTGAGGTCCGGTAACGCCTTGAGGTCCGGTAGGTCCGCACTGAGGATAACATATAACTACTTTAGAAGGGCGACAAGTTACACAGACAGCTGTCTTACATCTTTTTCTTTGCTTATAATAAGTTTTATTTTTACATTTTCTTCTTGAATCATAGATTTCCAATGTAAGCCCCCCCTAATATTTGCCACTACTATTTATGCTACGTTTTTTACCTATTAGTGAGTTAGACTTTCAACTAATATCTGGTAGGTTGAAATCTATTTTTATGCATTTAGGCTAATTAGGGGGTGGTGTATCTGAATTTACGTTTAGCATCATAGAACAAGTACGATTGCTAATCAAGGAAAGTGTTGATTTACGTCTAAATGAAAATAAGACAAGAACTTAGGACAAGATAAGGCTTAAAAGGCCTATAACAACTTTTTCATGATTGAATATTCAAAAAATATATTCCGAGCAATAAAAATCCTTACTTGATTGAGTTTACTCTGTATATCCGAAGAAAGCATATACGGGTAGCTGGTGCCCCTTTATGTAAAAAAATGTTATTTGTACCTTTCGTTTCAACTCTAATATTCATCTGATAATAGTATTATTTATAAAAGAGATGTGAAATTTCAAATGTCAATAATTTTACCCCTAAGTGATGAATTTCCGCTTTCGTCATCGGGGATTTACATACCATTGATCTTATGCCAATAGTTGGATGGACGTTTTCTTATAATGTTAATACTGATTTATTTAAGCCAATTCGTATGGATTATAAATCGTTTAGTGTAGATGGGACCAGGTCAACGGTTATTCGTCTAGTCAAGAATGCCACTTTAGAAGGAACTCCAGTCTTTACTGATGTTTGTACAGATACAAGCGTTATGGAATTTGATACGGATTGTACAACTGTTGCAGACAGAAAAATTGTACTTTTAATTGCCCGTGGTAGGGTAGATTCAAGACAACTGGTTTTGGGAGTAATAGACATTGAGCTAAGTCCAGATGAAAGCTTGACAATTTTAGCAGCATCAGCAGCTTCTTCGGAAGTGAGCATAGCGGTGTCATGGCAAGAAATGTATTAAATAAATGATAAACCAATTGTAATTATTAGACTGAGCAAATGCTTGATTGCGTACAAATATTGTTTAATTCTTTTTTTATACGAAGTTTTGCCTAATAGATAAAATATAGAAAAAATTTAATTAATATAAAGAGAAACGCAAAATACAGCTAATATGCTGAGTCGGTTGTCCATTACGAAACTAGTAAGGGTTGTATATGATAAATCAAGGAAACTCGAAAAGAGATTCCCACATATTGAAAAGGTGTGAAGAAAAATGGCAATTACCAAACCCTTTGTTACATCGAAAAGATTTGTGTCCACAGCAGGAGCTGGTACAGGAACAGGTGCGGCATTTGCAATTGCAGCTACAGCTTTTACAGATGATACTAATGCAGCGGCTACAGCATTCCCGTCATTTACCTATTACAATCTCTATATTAACGGTGTGCTTCAGTTAGCTAATGCCTCGACTGCTAGCACAACTACACTTGGTATTCCAGGAGGAGACACACTTGACCCCGGGGTACCAATTATCGTTGTTTTTGTTATAACCTAGTCCTGTAATTTTTCTTAATACGGATCTTTGGAAGAGATATTGGATATTTGTCATTGGGCTTTTAGTGTTTTTTTATAAGAGGAAGAGCCCTAGGTAAATACCATCTGCGAGCGACTGCTTACATCATCTTTTATTAATAAATATAACAAAGATACCACCGCAGCCCATAATATCTCTGGATAAACGGGGTATCTTGTCATATAAAAAGGTCGCCGAAATCTTTTCGAACAACCTGACGTATCCCCTTAAAAGGTTACGTCTTTTTTATTTGGGAACTTTAAAGTAAATCAAATGCATTTTTCAAACCTACAGGGCTTGTTTCTCTACTAAAGTCAGGACATGCTCCACTTCCAGACGTCTAATAAAGGATTCCGCTTCATTCCAGTTCGTAATGCGATGGACTAAGGACGGAAGCTCACCTTGGTTATACGGTGTGTCAAACAATAGAACAGGGATGTTCAGTTCACTGGATAATTGTAAGGCATTTTCTAATCGATCCTCCATAAATAGATCAATGCCCCATGCTTTCGCGGCACGAACTTTATCATGACTGCCAACCAAATCTATATGATGATAAGGGATATGATGTTTAGCAAACCAAGCTTTGGTTACCTGCATATCCTCTAAAGCTCTGGCACTGATATAAATAAGTTCATGAGTGAAGTGCCAGTTTTGCAAAATTTCGGAGGCGTTGCCATGTAGAAGAGAGTGGGAGTAGACCTCTTGGCTATTTTGTAAAAGCCAGGTAGTAAACTCTTCATCTGTGATTCCATATACATTCGCTAAATTATATTCAAAGCAATCTTGTAGTGTTAAATTTTTGCCAAAGGATCGATTCAAAAAAGGGACAATACTGCTAGGATCGGTAACTGTACCGTCAATATCAATACCAATTTTTAGTGATTTGTTGTTTGTCATCTCCTCGCCTCCTGAGTAAATTGTACACCGAAGACAGAGAATAAGGCTACTTCCTTCATTTCATCCTGATTAAAAAGGGGTTGGAGCACAGCATGGGTAACGATCAGAAACGACGTTTACGTGGTGAGCAGAAGGAAGCGAGGACTGCTCAAAGCCGCAGAGACAAAATTGATACTAAGTCGTATGATACGGAGCTAGCTCAGGATTCATGGATGCGGGCTTCGCTGGAGCCAGGCGCTACCCAAACGAAGGGGAATGTTGAATATAATCCTTTGACACATACGGAGCGCTATTCAGGCGATCAAAATCAATCTGCACAAGCGGTGGCGAAATCTTCTCAGGTCAATAATAATGATTCCATGTCGTATCGAAATGATGTCTCAACAGAAACAGCTGCGGAAATCGCCGAGCCATACCGTCCGACACGGTTACGCAATGGCGATAATTCTAGCTTGCGAGAAGCAAGACAAGCTGAAGATAAGGATGGCAATTTAGTCCAAGGTAGCGGAATAGGAATGGTAGGAATAGGCTCATCCATCTTGTCCTTATTCCTGCTACCTTATGTTCTAGGCCCTCTGGGAATTGTGCTGGGATTCCTAGCTTATCGTCGTGAGGCAAGATCAATGGGGACGTGGGCAATGGTTATCGGAGCTCTTGCCTTTGTAGGAGCACTTTTAATTTATCCGTATTACTCTGCCCGGTAGATCATTATTATCGACAAAATAAAGCAAAGCGAGGGGCTGACTTGTAGGCATTGAACCTGCAAGGCTAGCCCCTCCTTTGTGTGTAATAAAGGGAAAATACGATAAAAAAGTGCTAATCTTGCAATTGATGCTGAGATTTTTATCATTTAGATTTGGCACATGTGTAACTTTCAATTCTTACATTCGACTATGAAGACGTGGATCTTGAGAATAGCGAGGTATGTAGCCATTGATCATTCTCGTAATGGAAGAACAAAAAAATGATAGTAATAACCCGCCACTCATCTGACATACGTTTACCCAGTGAAAGATGAAAACTTTCAACAAACCCCGCTCCTTGCCTATACGCCTATACCAAACAATAGAGGATCAGGCAGTATGGATGCGATAACCGGCAAATTTGAAGAATAGTAGAAGATCAGAAAGCATCACCAAAGTCCTCATCCTATGTAGGGTGAGGACTTATTCTCAGCGATACAAAACGGACTCAAATGGTGTAAGAGCGGCGATTACCGCTTCTTTAAAAACATGAGCGCGAGTAATTTTACCATTTGTAAAAAGGCCGTATGCTCCCTCTTTGTGATTACTATTACTAGTTCCTGATAACCTATCAATCACTTCGCGTAATTCCCTACCCGATCTTTTCATATCTTCTCCAATTTGATTAGGGATGGGAAAAGAAAGTCCTTTCCCAATATGTAAGGTCTCCCCATTCCAAGCGGCACAGATAGAGATGAGATACCACTGTTTCGTATAGATAGCATCAAAGGTCAGACCACCCTCTAGTCCGAAGCCTATCTCAGCATTAGGGACAGCCTCAAGGGCTAGCTTGGCCCGCGTAATGGCCCCTCTAATCGTTTCATCCTCAGATAAAGGCTGCTCAGCTACCCCAGAAGGCACACTTACACACTGAGGCTGAATATCAGTAGCTAAAAAGATGGCTTTCTGTTTAGCCTGATTCTGACTTCCTAAAGCAAGCGTTTTATACAATAGTTTTCACTCCCACCTTTTGCTTCTTGGTTATTATAACAGGTTGGAAGTGTATCTATTAAACGTTCATGTTAAAGCTTATCGAATAGATTTCTTTAATAGAAACGAAACAAGCTGTAAAGAAGAAATCATGAACTACATCTCCTGTGATACAATGAGAAAAAATATCGGAATGGTGGGAGTCGGGCATGAGGTTTACGAAAATGCATGGGATAGGCAACGATTACGTATATGTCAATTGTTTTGAAGAGTCTCTCACGAATGTGGATTTGCCGGAACTTTCAAGAAGAGTAAGCCAGCAACACTTCGGAATCGGGGCAGACGGTTTAATTTTGATTATGCCTTCAACAATAGCAGATTTTCGGATGAGAGTATTTAATAACGATGGTAGCGAGGCCCGCAATTGTGGTAACGGACTACGTTGCGTGAGTAAGTATGTTTTTGACCATGGTTTAACCAAGGAGACATCCTTTACCATTGAAACAAATGGGGGCATTGTTACACCGGTTGTACATATAGGTGCGGATGGGAAAGTAGAGAAGGTGACAGTTGATATGGGAAAACCACGTTTATTGCGCGGACAAATCCCTATGACGGGGGACCCCGATACGAAAGCGATTGGTGAACAGGTGCAAATCAACGGGCGGACCTTGACTTTCACAGCAGTTTCTATGGGGAATCCTCATGTAGTGATTCTTACGGATAAAATCTCCGAAGAAGAAGTAACAACCTATGGTCCATTACTAGAAAAACATGCTTTATTTCCTGAAAGAGCGAACATTGAATTTATTTCCGTAAATACACCTTCTGATATTACCTTTCGTGTATGGGAGCGGGGCTCTGGTGTAACACTTGCTTGCGGAACGGGAGCATGTGCTGCATTAGTAGCCGCTGTTTTAGAAGGAAAAGCAGAGCGAATGGCCACGATACATTTACTGGGAGGCGATTTGCAGATAGAATGGCGTGAGGCTGATCAGCATGTTTATATGACAGGTGCAGCCGCCGAGGTATTTGCAGGTGAGTATTTTGGAGCATTGCCGTTACTAGATCAATAGCATCCTTATTTTAGATAAAAGAGGGCAAAAAAGTGGTTATCTCCTTATCGTGTGAGTAACCACTTTTCCTATAGAAACTAGCCATTAGACATATGAGAATTTTCATGTTCATCTTTAGTTGTATACCTCTGTTAAGACATCGTGGGAGGTTTCATCATCAATATAGATTTGCTTTGATTTTTCTGCCTTTTCAACCTCTTGCTTTAGCTTTTGCAATTCATCCTCCATTTGTTTGATTTTTTCCATTACTGTCATGATTAGGTCCCCTTTCTAGTTGAATTTATTGATAATTCTAACAAGTATAAAGAAGTGTGTAAAGTAGTGATCTTTGTTGAAAACGTTTACAACTATGACTTAAATGTGAACGAGCGCTTGGTAGATTCATTCGACTGATGGTTAGGATAAGACAAGAAGCCGCTTTTTATACCAAAGGACGGCTAACGCCCTACAGCAATTACCAAGCCAAAGTAAAGAACTACAGCATGAAGGTAGTTGTAAAAACAAACAATATGGTATGATGTAAGACAGTTCGACCCAGATTTGAATTGTAGGAAGGGTGTCTTTGCCGTGATTTACCTGGATAACAGTGCCACGACCCAACCCCATCCGCAGGTGATTGACACCATGAAGCGGACTATGGAAGCATATTATGGGAATCCTTCTTCCTTGCATCGTTTGGGAGTAGAGGCAGAGAATGTTTTAAAACAGGCTCGTCAAATTGCTGCCCACGCTTTGCAAAAGAAACCAACAGAGATTTTCTTCACTTCCGGTGGCACGGAAAGTAACAATACAGCCATTAAAGGTGTAGCCATGCGTTATCGTGAGCGTGGTCGCCATATTATTACAAGCCAAATAGAGCATGCCTCTGTTTTGGATGTTTGTAAACAGCTAGAGGAATTTGGCTACGATGTAACTTATCTTCCTGTTAATAAGGAAGGGAGAGTCTCCCTAGAAGATGTGAAACAGGCTATGCGCCCCGATACGATTCTTGTATCTATTATGCATGTCAATAATGAGTTAGGGACTATCCAACCGATTAATCAGATTGGTACATATCTGAAGCTGTTTCCTAAGGTTATCTTTCATGTCGATGCAGTACAAAGCTTTGGAAAGGTACCCCTTCGTATAAATGAGTGGGGAGTTGATTTGCTAAGCTTATCTGCTCACAAATTTCACGGTCCTCGTGGTGTTGGTATTCTTGTAAAACGTGAGAATATGCTGATTGAGCCTTTATTAAAAGGTGGAGGTCAGGAAAGTGGACTGCGTTCCGGTACGGAAAACATCCCCGGAATTGCAGGAATGGCAAAAGCCATGCGTTTAATCGAAGAGACTGCTACACAGGATATGTCAAGGCTAAAAGAGATGCA